>CANOFI010000210.1 GCA_947565255.1 uncultured Lachnospiraceae bacterium | reverse complement strand
AATTGCAGGCAGCTGTGTTCCTTAGCAGGCATAAAAATTAGAGGGGCTGCCGGGATTAACCGTTCAAACACTATATACGGATACAATATCTGGTATATTGCTACCATATATAGTGGATGAAGGTTGTTTCCCTACAGCACCCAAAACAGCCCCAACTCCATAGGACTTTCTTTATTTATAAAAAGCTTGTTAAAACATTTTCCTCACCGGATTTGCGGCGCAAACCAGCATGCTTCCGCCGCAGATCCGTGTACATCTGCCAGCGGCTTTAAAAATAATCCTCCGCCGTTCCCTGCAACGCATCACTGCCCTGCTCTCCGGTCCGGACTTTTACCGCATTTTCAACCTTGTATACAAAAATCTTACCGTCTCCGATATGTCCGGTATAAAGTGCTTTCACCGCCGCATCCACAACGGCTTTCACCGGAACCCTGCTGATGACGACTTCCACCTTAATCTTGGGAAGCAAAATCATATCGACCTCGGCGCCGCGGTAATAGCGGGTTGCATTTCCCTTCTGCGTTCCGCAGCCAAGCACCTGCGTCATCGTAATTCCCATTACATCTATTGCATTTAAGGCTTCTTTCAATTCCTCAAAACGGTTCTGCCGGCACAGAATAGAAACCTTGTACAATGCCGTCTTGTCGTCAGCCTCCACATTTCCAATAACCGGAACGGCCGTATCTTTTTCGACCACAGCATCATAATCCTGCGTGTTGACCGTGGAAGCCATGCTGCTGTTGCCCGCCGGCGCCGGCATAAAGTCTGCATATGCCGATGCCAGACCGTGCTCTGCAGCATCCAGTCCGGAAATTTCTTCCTCTGCCGTCGCACGAAGACCGACTGTCGCCTTGATAATATAATATGCAATCGTAATCGTCACCGCCGTCCACGCTGCAACCGCCAGCATACCGGCTATCTGCTTTCCAAGCAAAGATAATCCTCCGCCGTAAAACAGTCCATTCAGTTCATTTCCCGGTACCGAGCCTGTCGCAAACAATCCAACTGCGATGGTTCCCCACATGCCGTTGCACATATGTACCGCAACCGCACCTACCGGGTCATCCACGTGCAGAACATGGTCTAACAGCCACACGCCGAATACTACCAGCACACCCGCTACAATACCAACCACCGATGCACCTGCCGCATCCATCACATCACAACCCGCCGTGATTCCCACAAGTCCTGCAAGCGAAGCATTCAGACACATGGAAACATCCGGCTTTCCATATTTTACCCACGTGAAAATCATACAAACAAACGTTGCCACTGCCGGCGCAATCGTTGTCGTCACAAAAATAGAGGCCAGCTGGCTTGTGCTCGTTGCCGCAGCGCCGTTAAATCCATACCATCCAAACCACAGAATAAAACAGCCAAGCGCGCCCAGCGTCAGGGAATGTCCCGGTATCGCCTTTACTTTTACAATTTTTCCCTCTTTGTTCTTTTCAAATTTCCCAATACGCGGACCTAATATTTTTGCTCCAATCAGTGCGGAAATCCCGCCGACCATATGTATGGCACAGGAGCCGGCAAAATCATGAAAGCCCCATTCCGAAAGCCATCCGCCGCCCCAGATCCAATGGGCCTCAATCGGATAAATCACCGCCGAAATAATTGCGGAATAGATACAGTAGGAAATAAATTTTGTCCTCTCAGCCATGGCACCGGATACAATTGTTGCCGTTGTCGCACAGAACACCAGGTTAAACACAAAATTTGACCAGTCAAACGACTCATAATTTGTGAAAATGTCAAAGCCCGGTTTTCCGATAAAACCGCACACATCTTCTCCAAGCAGCAGGCCAAATCCAATCAGCACAAACACAACCGTACCGATACAGAAGTCCATCAGATTTTTCATAATGATATTTCCTGCATTTTTTGCCCTTGTAAAGCCGGTTTCTACCATTGCAAATCCGCACTGCATAAAAAATACAAGCGCCGCGCCAATTAAAAACCAAATCGGAAAAACCGTACTATCCACTGCTTTGCTCACTACTTCCGTAAGATTGCTGTTTCCAATCAAATACCCTGTTCCCATACAGAACACCTCCGTTTTTTTAGCACATCACCGAATGGGCCCGGTTTCCAGTGAGGTGGTTCTTTATTTTCACCGGGCAGGCCTTCCCTGCCCAGCGCAGGGCACACGCTGCGTAAGCATCCATTTCATCTGTGCACTCTGCGCATAAAAAGAGGCGCCCTGAGCTTCTGCTCAAGACGCCTTTGTCTTTACATATGCTATTATATGCGCGGCAATCTTTTTTGTCAACACATTTTTACAACATCTCTTATTCGCATAATTAATCAAAAATACCGTTTATTTTTTTGTGAAAAATTACCAAATTTCTTCATAAATCCGCATTACATCCTGCTTCGTCGGCACACGCGGATTGGTTGCGGTACATGCGTCTGCAAGCGCAGCATCCGCCATGGAACTGATTTTGCTCATGTATTCGTCCTTTGTCACTTTGCCTGTCTGCGAAACGCAGAACGGAACATCCATCTCCTTCATAATAAACTGAATCCAGTTCACCAGCGCACGCACTGTCGTAATTTCATTAAAGCTGTTCAGTCCGAGAATTCTGGCCGCATGCATATATTTGCGTACAGACGGAAGATACTCTTTGCGCGATCTGCTGTTCTGGTCTATATCACTGTTAAACTGAACAATATGAGGCAGCAGGATTGCATTGGCGCGTCCATGTGGAATATGGAAATTGGCTCCCAGCTGATGAGCCATTCCATGGTTCAGTCCCAGGGAAGCCGAATTAAATGCAAGCCCCGCCAGACAGGAGGCAACGTGCATCTTCTGCCTTGCATGCGTGTCTGAGCCGTCAAAATTGGCCCGCTGCAAAAATACGCCGACAATCTCTATTGCTTTTTCTGCCAGTGCATTGGAAAATTCATTACTCGCCGTACTGACATAAGCCTCCAGTGCGTGAGTTAAAACATCCATTCCGGTATCTGCCGTAATCGCCGGGGGAACACTTTTCACAAGCTCCGCATCCAAAATCGCTTCGGCCGGAATCAGGCTGTCCGATACCAGCGGATATTTTATATGGGTCTCCGAATCGGTGATAATCGAAAACGACGTCACTTCCGAGCCGGTTCCGCTTGTAGTCGGAATCGCAATCAGCGGCATCTCACCGAGGTCCTCAATCTTTGTTGCAAATTCCTTCATTGCCTTTGCAGAATCGATTGCAGAACCGCCGCCCACTGCCACAATCGCCTGCGGTTTATACTCTGTCAGTTTTTTTACGCCTAAAACGACCTTTTCAACCGGAGGGTCCGGAACCACATCCTGAAAAATCTCATACTGGATGCCACTCCCGTCCAGCCGATATGTAATCATCCGAATCATTCCGCTCTCCACAACGAAAGGATCCGTTATCACCAATACTTTTTTGTAGGGCAGCTCCGCCAGTCTGTCTAACGCATTGTCCCCGAAATAAATTTTTGTTTTAATCTCAAAGCTTTTCATACTGCTGCCTCCTTCTATAACAAATGTACCGGCAGCTCACAGGTAATCGCAGAAACCACCTCATACTTCTTATGCTGTTTTTCATCTGCTCCCTTTTCTGGTGAAACTGCTGCCTTTTTTTGTGTTTTCGAGATTGCCTTTTTTGCAGCAGTTTTCCCCTTCGGCGCTGTTTTTTCCTCTGTTTTGGATGCCGTTTTAGCTGCTGCCTTTGCTGTTGTCTTCGATGTTGTTTTTGCTGCTGCCTTTGATGTTGTTTTTGCTGTTACTTTTGACGCTGTCTTCTTCTCTTCAGACGCCGGCTTGTTCTCTTCTTTTTTTGGCGCTTCATCCGCAGCCTTTGTCGTTTTTACATCCGCTGCCTCGTCCTTCTTTTCGCTTACCACCGCACTCGCGCCGGATGCCCGCTTAATGCTTCCTTTACCTACCGCCAAGTCTGTCAACCTCCTTTGCCATTTCCATGTATTCTACTGCGCTCCGGCTGCTTTTTTTGTATGCAAGCACCGGTTTGCTGTTATCCTGTGACCATTCGATTGAACTGTCTACCCGGATATACGTCTCAAATACATATACATCTTCCAGTTCTCTTAAATTTTCCATCGTCTGCTTAAAATAATTCTTTCTTGTATCCACCTTTGTAATGGCAATCCCCATCAGGGAAAGCTCCTGTGCAATTTCTTTTACATCCCTGACAAACTCAAACATATTGGCAAGCCCAAACAGGCCCCACGGACTTGCCTCTACCGGAATAACCAGCTTGTCCGATGCACACAGCACATTTATCACCCAGCCGCCAAGCGTTGGCGGAGCGTCAATCAGTATATAATCATATTCTTTTGATTCCTTAATTGCCTTTAATCCCTTTTTTAATATGTATTCTCTCTGCCACTTTGTAAACAATTCATATTCCTCCTTTTTCACAACTATACAGTCAAGTGGACTGCAGATATTATCTT
>CANOFI010000209.1 GCA_947565255.1 uncultured Lachnospiraceae bacterium | reverse complement strand
ATGATGATTATGAGAGAACTGACCGGAGGCCTGTATTTTGGAGAGCGGCATACAGAGGAAGTGGACGGTGTCATGACGGCGGTGGATACGCTGACCTACAATGAGAATGAAATACGTCGCATTGCCAGACGCGGGTTTGACATCGCCATGAAGCGCCGCAGAAGGCTCACCAGCGTGGATAAGGCAAATGTGCTCGATTCCTCCAGATTATGGAGAAGCGTGGTGGAGGAGGTTGCCGCAGAGTATCCTGAGGTTTCCTATGAGCATATGTTAGTAGATAACTGTGCGATGCAGCTGGTAAAGGACCCGGGACAGTTTGATGTGATTTTAACCGAAAATATGTTCGGGGATATTTTATCCGATGAGGCGAGCATGGTGACGGGCTCCATTGGCATGCTGTCCTCCGCCAGTTTAAATGAGACGAAGTTTGGCCTGTATGAGCCAAGCGGCGGCTCGGCGCCGGATATTGCGGGCAGGAATATTGCAAATCCGATTGCGACAATTTTAAGCGCGGCGATGATGCTGCGGTATTCCTTTGACCTTGACAAAGAGGCGGATGCGGTGGAAAATGCGGTCCAGAAGGTGTTGGAGGACGGTTACCGCACAGGGGATATTTATTCGGACGGCTATACGAAGGTTGATACAGATAAAATGGGAGATTTGATTGCGGAAAGAATCAGATAGACGATAGATTCAATAGAATAGAAAAGGAGAGGACAGAGATGAAAAGCGATAACGTAAAAAGCGGTATGCAGCAGGCTCCGCACAGAAGTTTGTTCAATGCCCTGGGATTTACAGAGGAAGAGATGAAAAAACCGATGGTCGGTATTGTGAGCTCTTATAATGAGATCGTGCCGGGCCATATGAATTTAGATAAGATCGTCAATGCAGTGAAGCTCGGCGTTGCAGAGGCGGGCGGCGTGCCGGTCGTATTTCCGGCGATTGCGGTCTGCGACGGGATTGCGATGGGTCATGTCGGCATGAAATATTCTCTCGTTACGAGAGATTTGATTGCGGATTCCACGGAATGTATGGCGATCGCACATCAGTTCGATGCATTGGTTATGGTACCGAACTGCGACAAAAACGTGCCGGGTCTTTTGATGGCGGCGGCAAGACTGAATGTTCCGACTGTATTTGTATCCGGCGGACCGATGCTTGCGGGACATGTGAAGGGCTGCAAGACCAGTCTGTCATCCATGTTTGAGGCGGTCGGCTCCTACGCAGCGGGAAAGATGACTGAGGAGGAAGTAAAGGAATATGAGGATAAGGCATGTCCGACCTGCGGCTCTTGTTCCGGTATGTACACGGCAAATTCGATGAACTGCCTGACGGAGGTGCTGGGCATGGGCCTTCGCGGCAACGGAACGATTCCGGCCGTTTATTCTGAGAGAATTAAGCTTGCGAAACATGCAGGTATGGCGGTCATGGAGATGTATAAAAAGAACATCCGGCCGAGAGATATCATGACAAAGGAAGCAATTATCAATGCGCTTACGATTGATATGGCGCTGGGATGCTCTACGAATTCGATGCTGCATCTGCCGGCAATTGCCCATGAAGTGGGATTTGATTTTGACATTTCCTTTGCCAATGAAATAAGTGAAAAGACGCCGAATGTGTGCCATCTGGCGCCGGCGGGACCGACCTATATGGAAGATTTGAACGAGGCGGGCGGCGTCTATGCGGTGATGAAGGAGATGGCCGATCTGGGTCTTCTGCATACGGATTGTATGACTGTGACCGGTAAGACGGTAGGAGAAAATATAAAAGATGCAGTGAATAAGAATCCTGAGGTCATCCGTCCGACAGACCGTCCATACAGCAAAACGGGCGGACTGGCGGTTCTGAAGGGGAACCTTGCGCCGGACGGAAGTGTGGTAAAACGCTCTGCAGTCGTGGAGGAGATGATGGTCCATGAGGGACCGGCAAGGGTCTTTGACTGCGAGGAGGATGCAATCGCAGCGATTAAGGGTGGTAAAATTGTGGCAGGCGACGTGGTAGTCATTCGCTACGAAGGTCCGAAGGGAGGTCCCGGCATGCGGGAAATGCTGAATCCGACTTCGGCAATTGCCGGTATGGGACTCGGCTCCAGCGTAGCGCTTATTACAGACGGACGTTTTTCAGGCGCAAGCCGCGGAGCTTCCATTGGGCATGTATCTCCGGAGGCGGCAGTCGGCGGACCGATTGCCCTGGTGGAAGAGGGAGATATTATAAAAATTGATATTCCGAATATGAAACTGGAGCTGGCTGTTGCAGACGAAGTGCTGGCTGAGAGGAAAGCAGAGTGGAAGCCGAGAAAGCCGAAAGTAACGGGAGGCTATCTCGCGCGCTATGCTTCCATGGTGACAAGCGGCAACCGCGGGGCCATTCTGGAGATACCAGAATAATGCGCGGGTTTGCAATGACCGAATGATTCGAATAGAGAAAGGGTGGAACAACATGCAATTAACAGGATCCGAAATCGTAATTGAATGTTTAAAAGAACAGGGTGTAGACACTGTATTTGGATATCCGGGCGGTACAATTCTGAATATTTATGATGCATTATATAAGCACAGCAAAGAGATTAATCATATATTAACTTCCCATGAGCAGGGAGCTGCCCATGCAGCGGACGGCTATGCGAGGGCGACCGGAAAAGTCGGCGTCTGCATGGCAACTTCAGGGCCAGGTGCGACGAATCTTGTGACAGGCATTGCGACGGCTTATATGGATTCGATTCCTCTCGTGGCAATTACGGCAAACGTGGCGCTGCCTCTTCTGGGAAGGGATACCTTTCAGGAGGTAGACATTGCCGGTGTGACTATGCCGATAACAAAATACAGCTTTATTGTGAAAGATGTGGAAAAACTGGCGGACACCATCCGCCGTGCATTTAAAATTGCGCAGAGCGGAAGGCCGGGCCCTGTTTTAGTGGACATTACAAAGGATGTGACAGCGAATACAACGGAGTATACGCCGAAAGTTCCGGAGAAAATTGAACCTGTCAGCAGCACCATCAGGGAAAAGGATTTGATAAAGGCAAGCCAGCTGATAAAAGATTCCAAAAAACCGTATATTTTTGTAGGCGGCGGCGTGATTGCTTCCGGCGCCGACAGGGAGCTTGCGGAATTTGTAAAGAAGGTACATGCGCCGGTTACGGATACGCTTATGGGCAAAGGCGGTTTTGACGGAACCGACCCGCTATATACCGGAATGCTGGGCATGCACGGCACCAAAACGTCCAATCACGGTGTGACAGAGTGTGATCTTCTGATTGCCATCGGTGTGCGTTTCAGCGACCGTGTGACCGGAAATACGAAAAAGTTTGCAAGGAACGCCAAAATTCTGCATATAGATATAGATGCGGCGGAGATTAATAAAAATGTGCCTGTAACGGCGAGCATTGTCGGTGATGTGAAAGAAGTATTAAACCGGCTGATTCCGATGACTGACCAGCAGAATCATGACGAGTGGCTGGCTCATATTGAGGAATATACGAAAAAGTATCCGATGACCTATGCGCATGGCGCGCTGACAGGACCGGCGATTGTGGAAGAAATTTATAAGGTGACAGAAGGCGATGCCATTATCACAACCGACGTCGGGCAGCATCAGATGTGGGCCGGGCAGTATTACCGGTATACCAGTCCGAGAACGTTTATCAGTTCAGGAGGGCTTGGAACGATGGGCTACGGACTGGGCGCTGCGATCGGCGCACAGATTGGCCGTCCGGATAAGAAGGTATTTAACATTGCGGGGGACGGCTGTTTCCGGATGAATTTAAATGAAGTGGCAACTGCATCGCGCTATCAGATTCCGTTAGTACAGGTAGTCATCAACAACCATGTGCTCGGTATGGTCCGCCAGTGGCAGACGCTTTTCTATGGAAAGAGATATTCTTCCACCGTTTTAAATGACAGCGTGGATTTTGTCAAGGTATCGGAAGGGCTTGGTGCAGAGGCTTACCGTGTAACAACGCTCGAGGAGCTTCGGGATGCCCTGGAAAAGGCAAAGGCTGCGAAAGGTCCGGTGGTGCTTGACTGTATCATAGACTGCGACGATAAGGTATTTCCTATGGCGGGACCGGGGGCCCCGATAGAGGAGTGCTTTGACGCACAGGATATTGAAAGCGGCAGGGTGACCTTCGACTAAAAGTTTGGTAATGATTATTTTCTATATAAAGAAATGGAGGAACTAAAAGTGAAGAGAGTATATAACTTTTCAGCAGGTCCGGCGGTTCTGCCGGAGGAGGTTTTGAGGGAAGCGGCAGACGAGATGCTTGACTATAAGGGAAGCGGTATGTCCGTTATGGAGATGAGCCACCGCTCCAAGGTGTATGACGGCATTATCAAGGAAGCGGAAGCTGATTTGAGAGAGCTTATGAACATTCCGGATAATTATAAGGTGCTGTTTTTACAGGGCGGCGCATCCCAGCAGTTTGCCATGATTCCGATGAAT
>CANOFI010000208.1 GCA_947565255.1 uncultured Lachnospiraceae bacterium | reverse complement strand
CGAAAAAGGCAGCCGGCTGATATCCGGCAATTTCCAGATTCATGCAGATTAAATCATTGATGGCAGCTTCGTCTTCTATCACTAAAATTTTTTTCATAAACAAATCCTCCTTGTTTTATTATATCGAATAAGCAGGAGGATTTCTATTTTGTTTTGTAAATATTTTGTAAAGATAGGAGTTTTGCGTATCAAATAATGGGAAATGCGGTTATGCCTTTCCGGTCCGGTTTCAATTTCAGGGTTGAATTTATGTGGAAAAACTGTTATACTGTCATTATATAATAGAAGTAATGTGTGTATTTCAATAACAACCCTGATGCGAAAAAAAGCGCAGCGGCTGCGTGGGTTTTCAATTTTGTGCGACGGCAGGCACTGGCAGCGTGAAATGGGACGTTTTCGGTATCCTCAGGGAAATAAAAAGAGAATATATGTACCGCGAGAGGAGTAATGAGATGAAGACAGTTTATAAGAATGGTTCTGTGGATCAGATGGTGGCTGAGATTTCAGCAGAGCTGGGGAATTGTACTTTCGTGATGTATGGCGCAGATGACGGACGGTTCGAGGAGATTAGCCGGAAGCTGCATCAGGCATTGCCTCAGGCGAAGAAGATTGGAACGACGGGATTTATGTTCACGCCACAGGGAAGCATGGGCGAGGGCATTGCGGCTATGGGATTTACGGATGATGATGCGGAGGTCTGTGTGGGCACGATGCGCAAGGTTGATACCTGTCCGATTAAGTACCTGCCGGGTTTCCAGTGGTCTGTGGAGACAATACACCAGAAGTATCCCAACAACCTTTGTATTGAGTTTGTCACAGGGCATGAGGAGCGCGTGGTGTCTACGATGAAGGTGTGTGCGGAGCGCGTGGGCATGCGCTTTCTTGGGGGAACCCCCGGGAATACCACGGACGGGCAGCCAAAGAAGATTGCCTGCAATGGCAAGGTGCTGACAAATGCAGCGGTGTATGCGGTTATCGGGAGCAAGCTGGGTAAGATTGAGGTGTTTAAGGAGAATCTGTACCACACAAGGCATGAGACGCACATTGTGACAAGGGTGTCCGAGGATAACCGTACAATTCTGGAGCTTGACGGGCGCAAAGCGCTGGATGTGTACGAGGAGGAAAACCATTACAGCGACGCCACGGTGGAGAAGGGGATTTTTGTGAATCCTCTGTGCCGCGTAGTTGGAGCAGAGCATTATGTGACGGCGATATTCAGCTTTGATAAGGCTAAGAGAAGCATTACTACATATAAGAATGTCCAGAAGAATGACCTCATCAGTTTTACGGATATTGAAGGCGATTATAAAAAGTTCATGCAGGATAATATGACAGAGATAAGCAGCAGGAATCATGTCGCAGGAATTTTATCTATAAACTGTATTCTGCGCTATATGTTTTTTAAGGATAATCAGTATGTCCCTGAGTATGCCAGGATGATGGACCAGGCGGCGTCAGGCTGTCATTTGGGCATCGTTGGCGATGGGGAACAGTACATAGAGCAGCATATCAACCAGTCTATGGTGTGTGCTATTTTTACGAAGGATCGTTAGGAAAGGAGTAAGGATATGTTTGGCAGAGGAAAGAAAAATAAAAACCAGCCTGCGCTGCGGACGGTCAGAATTCATCTGAAGGCAATTATGGATGCCATGGATTTTCTGGAGCGGAAGCAGAAGGTCATTTCTGAGGAGGAGTCCAATACATTAGGGGATGTCAATGAAGTGGAAAGCGTAATCGGAAAGCTGCAGGGGCAGTCGGAAAATATTCTGATGAAGGTGGATGAATTTAATACACAGTTTCAGGATATTATCAGAGTCAATGCGGATTTGGAGCATGTGGCGGATAAAATTGTGGACACAAGCGAGCATGGCAATGATAAAATGACAGAGCTGATTAAGGAAATTGGACAGATTAAGGAATCCATCCAGGACATCCATTCCGTGCTAAATGAATTTACTACGGCGTTTGCTGCGATTCGGGATACGACGGCAGATATTACCAGCATTGCATCGCAGACGAATCTGCTGGCGCTGAATGCCAGCATCGAGGCGGCAAGGGCCGGTGAGGCCGGCAGAGGGTTTGCAGTCGTGGCGGATGAGATTAATGGGCTTGCCACCAGCACGAAGGAGCTGGTGGAGCAGATTAATGACACGATGAAAAATGTAGAGTCTAAGGAAACCGAGCTTTTAAGCTCTTTTGATTCCATGAACGAGCTTGTGGATAAAAATGTGGCGAGCGTGGAGAATACGCAGGGAACGATTAAGAGCTTCAATGAGATTGCAAAAGAAGTGAAGGGCAAGACAGAGCGTATGGTATCCAACGCACAGAATGCAAGCAGTGAGGCCGGACTGATTCAGAAGGAAATAGAGGGTGAGATGGAGAATTATGCCGGACTGAATGAGAATGTGCTGAACCTGAAAAAGCAGCTGTCACGCAAGAGCGTGCTGTTTGAGGATATTGAAAATGTAATGGGACAGATATCATATATCTGTGAGGAGTATGACGAGAAGGAAATGCTGGCGTAGAGCCTGATATTCGATTGCGATTACTCTGCTGGTTAAATATCCGAGAAATTTTGTGCAGAATAAAATTTATATAAAGCAACATGCAACTCAATATATAGTATATGCAATCCCTGATATTGTGCCATATACTATATATTGTGTCTGCATGTTGTTTTTGTGCTTTGCACGGTCTTTTTATAAAACATCCTCTTTCATATTTACAAAATATGCGAATCCGAATGTTCCGATTCCCGAATTACATGCTGTCGTGACGGACGCTTTCTGCATAATTACATGCTGGAACGGAATGCAGCGCAGTATTTCGTTCCGGATTAATTTCTGCTGCTCGACGCTGCAGGCTGCATGGGAAATAAAAATGACATCGCTGCTGATTTTCCGGTTGTGGCGCAGATGCCGCCGGATAAAGCGTTTCCATGCTCCTTCCAGTTTTCCGGCGCTGACGCCTATGATGGTCATCCGGCTCTGCTTCATCTTCATGGCCGGATGGAGTTTAAACAGCTCACACAATCTTGCAACGGCTTTGTTGGTATGTCCGCGTTCCTGGAAAATGGCCGCAGACGGCATAATAAAGCGGGATTCTATCTGTTTTCTGATATTCTCAACCTTTTCAAAGATTTCGCCTGCCGCAAAGCCCTGTGATACAAGCTGGGCGGCATACAGGACAATCAGACCCTGGCCGCATGAAATCTGTGAGGATTCAATGACCTGCACGTGGTCAAAGTTCTGTGCTGCCGTCTGTGCGGTCTCACAGCTCTTGCCGAGGTTTTTCGCCATGGAAATATGAATCACCTGTTCTGCCTGCGTCAGCGCATCGGCAAAAAAGTCCTCATATTCTTCCACGGAAACGCTGTCTGCTATAATACTGCTTGTGGTGTCTGTCATATACTGGCTGAGATTGTCGGATGAAATTTCCCATGTGTCGGAAAAACGGCCGTTGTCTGTTTTGATGTACAAATACATCAGGCCAATGTCATATTTCTCCAGAAGGTCATCCGGTACTTCACTGACACAGTCCGTCGTGATGTATACTTTCCTTTTTTTGCGCTGTGAAATTCTGCGGATTTCTGTTTCATTTTCTGCTGCATGCTGTTCAAGGCGGAATTCAATAATGTCTTCAGGAAGGAATTTTAAAATTTCTGCCTCTAAAGTGGCCCCCTGGATTGGTTTTTCCAGATATCCGTCAAAGGTTTGTTCTAAAATATCTCTGTCTGTCTCTGCAGCGGTATTGGCTGACAGAACAATCACGGCGGAATCGCGGCACAGACCATTTTCCTGCTTTCGCAATTGCCGCAGTGTTTCAAATCCATCCATCTTTGGCATCATATAATCGAGCAAAATAACATGATAATATTTTCGTCTGGTCATTTCCAGACATTCTGCCCCGCTCTGTGCAACGTCAACCTGCACTTTTGTTGCTTCTAAAAGCTTTCGCTCCACCAGTGAATTCATAGCATTGTCATCGACAATCAGGATACGTGCTTCCGGTGCTTCAAAGCTTTGTCTGTATTCTTGTGCCGGCCTCCTGCTGCGCGACAGAAATTTTACAGCTCCAATCGGACTTCTGTCTGAGATTTTCTGCGGAAGTATGACTGTGAAAACAGACCCTTTTGTATAAATGCTGTCAACCAGGATTTCGCCGCCCATCAGATCCACAAGCTGCTTCGTGATGGACAGGCCAAGACCGCTTCCTTCCACTCTTAAATTTGTATGGACGTCTACCCTTTTGAAGGAATCATACAGATGCTGCAAATCTTCCTTTCGGATTCCGATTCCGGTATCCGTTACCGTAATTTTCAGATATACCATTCGTTCGCCTATGGATTCCGTATGTACGGAAAAAATTACGCTGCCATCCTGCGTATATTTTGCCGCATTGGTCAGAATGTTTAAGATAACCTGTTTGATTCGCTTCACATCTCCCCAC
>CANOFI010000207.1 GCA_947565255.1 uncultured Lachnospiraceae bacterium | reverse complement strand
AACACTTTGCAAGAACAGAAGAAATATACCCTGAATTCATATCCTTTAATATATCGCAGAAATCAAACGTTGCAAAATAATCCTGCGGCGTCTCCGCACGACGAATCAGCTCTGTAGTGCCATCCTCCTTTAAAAGCACCTCCGCTGATTTTAATTTGCCGTTGTAATTGTATCCCATCGAAAATCCATGCGCCCCCGTATCATGAATGACAAGCAAATCCCCGATGTCAATCTTCGGAAGCATGCGGTCGATGGCAAACTTATCATTGTTCTCACAAAGAGAACCGGTTACGTCATATTTATAGTCGCACGGCTCGTTTTCTTTTCCCATAACCGTAATGTGATGATAAGCTCCGTACATAGCAGGACGCATAAGATTCACCGCACAGGCGTCGCAGCCTATGTATTCCTTATGGGTATGCTTCTCATGAATCGCCGTGGTCACAAGAACACCGTACGGCCCCATCATAAACCGTCCAAGCTCCGTAAAAATCGCAACCTCTCCAAGTCCTGCCGGAACAAGAACCTCCTCGTACACCTCGCGTACCTTTTCCCCGATTACACGGATATCGTTCGGCTCCTGGTCTGGATGATACGGAATGCCGATTCCGCCTGATAAATTGATAAAACTTAATTCTACACCAATCTCTTCTTTCAGCCTTACCGCTGTCTCAAACAGCACCTTGGCCAGCGCCGGATAATATTCATTTGTCACCGTGTTGCTCGCCAGAAATGCATGAATGCCGAACCGTTTCACACCCTTTTCCTTCAGAATCCGGTATCCTTCGAACAATTGTTCGGTTGTGAATCCGTATTTTGCATCTCCGGGATGGTCCATAATACTGGTGCTTATCTTAAAAATTCCGCCCGGATTATACCGGAGAGACAGCGTTTCCGGCAGCTTTCCCAGCGTCTTTTCCAAAAATGCAATGTGGGTAAAATCATCTAAATTGATAATAGCACCGATTTTATCTGCAAGCACATATTCTTCCGCCGGCGTTGCATTGGAAGAAAACATGATATTGTCATTTTCTCCGCATCCCAGAGCATCCGCCAGCATCAGCTCCGTCTTGGACGAGCAGTCGCAGCCGCAGCCATATTCCTTTAAAATATTAATTAAAAACGGATTTGGCGTAGCCTTGACCGCAAAATATTCTTTATACCCTTTGTTCCAGGAAAATGCCTCCTTTAATGCCTTTGCATTTTCACGGATGCCCTTTTCGTCATATAAATGAAACGGCGTCGGGTACTTCTTCACAATCTCCTCCAACTGTTCCTTTGTCACAAATGGTTTTTTTATCATTTCTATGTTCTCCTTTCAACTGTCAGTTGATAACAGCTACTTTCATCATATTGGTAATGCCGGATACTTCCTGTGCGTATTCGGAAACAGGCACTCCGGCTGTTATGACAATCGCATCCTTCGGCTTCACCATCTCTAAATTTTTTAATACATTGACGGAACGTATCATAATGTCCTCCGCCGATTCCATAATGGTTGCCGGCATCGGCTGTACGCCCCAGTACAGCTGCATTCTGCGAAGAGTGGATTCATTGGGAGACATGCCGATAATCGGCGTCTGCGGGTGGAGCTTCGATACCAGTCTTGCGGTCTGTCCGGACACGCTTGGAGTTACAATGTATTTTGCATCCAGCTGTTTTGCTGTAATCACGGAGGCAATGCCGACGGAGGTCGAAACATTATATGCTTTTTCCATCTGCCTCATTTCCAGCCTGTCATCCGTCTGCAGATGTTCTTCAGTTGCTTTGGCAATTTCACACATCATTTTCAGGGATTCTACCGGGTATTTTCCGGCAGCCGTTTCACCAGATAACATAATGACGTCTGTTCCGTCATAAATCGCATTGGCCACATCCGTCACCTCCGCTCTTGTCGGCCGAGGATTCCGCATCATAGAATCTAACATCTGTGTTGCTGTAATGACCGGTTTATATTTTGCATTGCACTTCTGAATCAGCATTTTCTGCACATGGGGAACCTGCTCTGCCGGAATTTCCACGCCGAGATCCCCGCGGGCTACCATTACCCCATCGCTTTGCTCGATAATTTCATCCGCATGGGAAAGTCCTTCCTCATTCTCGAATTTTGCAATCACCTGAATATGCTCTGCCCCGTGTTCCCGCAAAAACTGTTTAATTTCACAAATTGCCTGGCCCGAACGGATAAACGACGCCGCAATAAAATCAACGCCCTGCTCAATGCCAAATACAATATCCTGCCTGTCTTTTTCGGTAATCGCGGGGAGATTTAATTTTACATTCGGCACATTGACCCCTTTTCGCATGCCAAGCTGCCCGCCGGCAATTGTCCTGCATACGATTCTTGGCTGTTCCACCTTCAAAACCTCAAATTCCAGCAGTCCGTCATCGACAAGAATTCTGCTTCCCGGCTTCACATCCTTGCAGAGTCCTTCGTATGTGACGGACACCTGCCGGGCATTTCCCGTCATTTCCTCCGTCGTAAAAGTAAATTCCGTTCCTTCCTCAACAAAAACCGGCTCTCCCTTTTCCAAAAGCCCTGTCCGAATTTCCGGCCCTTTCGTGTCAAGCAAAATTGCAACAGGAATATTGGTCTCTTCCCTGACGCTTTTCAACAAATCCATGCGCCGCTTCTGCTCCGTATAATCTCCATGTGAGAAATTAAACCGTGCAACATCCATTCCATTCAAAACAAGCTGCCTTAGTACCTCCCTGTCATCCGTTTTCGGTCCCAGGGTGCAAATAATTTTTGTTTTTTTCTTCATCCGCTTTTTCCTCATCTTCTTTATTTTACATGTTCATGTGTGAACAAATGATGCTGGCAGTACTCATAATTCCCATTGCATTTCGAACAGAAACGAAATTCCAGCGTATCGTCATCTTCCCCGGTTCTTCCGCAGATTGCACATTTGTGCTTGGAAATGGTCTGCGCCTGGTGCACCTTTCGTCTGTATACGCTGCGCCTGTGCACCTCCTTCGGTGATATCCTGTGCACATTTCTGGTGAGAAGGAAAAAGATAACAAAATTCAACAGAGAAACGACGATTGCCACAATATATCCGATTCCCAAAATACCGATTTTTGCATACTGGTATATCTGATAAATTAAATATGCCACATCCAGATACGCCATCCACTTTATTTTTATCGGAATTAAGAAATATAACATAATCTGCATCTCCGGATAGCTGGCCGCAAATGCAAGGAAAATAGACAGATTGATATAATAGGTGCTGAACCCGCCAAATACACCCTCATACACCACCGGCTTCAAATCTGACGCCTCATATCCCATAAGGTTCATCGCCTCACCCATCTGCCGGAAGCTTTCTTCTCCTATTATAAAGAATTCATACGCAAAATACAGCAGAAACGCTCCAATTACAGTCAGAAGCATTCCACCGAAAATATAAAAATTGTAACGGAAGCTTCCCCATGTCCGCTCCAGATTCGTGCCGAGAGAATAGTAAAAAAACAGCATAATGACTGTAAATATACTCAAATCACCCGGCGGAACCAGCACCCAGGTAACCAGCCTCCAGACCTGTCCTTTTAATATATAATAAGGGTTCAGGGTCAGCCATGGTATCATGTCTGCGGCCACCAGAGTGAGTATATATCCGATTACATAAGCGCCGATGAGAAACAGCGTAAGGTTTTTTACGGAGTATCTGCCGAATTTCCGCTCTAATTTATTCAAAAATTTCATCTCAAAGCACCCTTTCTATGTATTTTATATGGTTTTATCCTATAGGAAGTCCGAAGGAACCTCCTATAAGATAAAAAGGAATAAACCCATTTCTTCTCATAGGTTATTATAAATAGTTCCACTTTCTTTGTCAATGCACTTTTACGAATGCAGCCGCTGTCTTCTTTTAATAAGTATTGTCCTTTGTATGCATATTTATACCTTCCTGCATATTCATTTCCGCATCCACAACCCGCTGGTCCTCATACGCACTTTGCGGCTCTGACATGGATGTAAGGTCTTCCCTGGGACGCAGCCTTGGAATGCACAGCTCATCACCAATTCTTAAATTATAAATATCCACAAACGGATTTGCCATCATCAGGGCGCTCACCTTTACCCCATACTCTCTGCTCAGCTTATAGAGCGTATCTCCCGGCCGGATTACATGTGCCATGCAATAGTAATTTCCGCAAATATAGCGTCCCATTGACTGGGGCATGCGCGTATCCTGCGGCATTCCCATATTCTGTGGCATCCCCATATTCTGTGGCATCCCCATGTTCTGTGGCATTCCCATGTCCTGCGGCATTCCCATATTTCGGGGCACTCCCATGTCCTGCGGCATTCCCATATTCCGGGACATTCCCATGTCCTGTGGCATCCCCATATCCCGGGACATTCCCATGTCCTGCGGCATTCCCGTATCCTGCTGCATTTCCGCATCCTGCGGCATTCTTTACCACTTCCGAATGTTTTGCTAGAATTAAGTGTGGTTTTAAA
>CANOFI010000206.1 GCA_947565255.1 uncultured Lachnospiraceae bacterium | reverse complement strand
AACTCGTCAAGCTGCGCCTCCCTAAGCGCCTCCCACACCTTCTTATCATCTATCGTTCATGAATTTCATCCTTCCTTAAAATCTGGTCCGCAAATCGAAAGCTCTCATGAAAAAACTCCCGGTTCCTGAGCCGTCTTGCTTTCACAGGATGCTCCGCAAAAAACTGCAGAACCTTTCCCCTGTTTAAGGAGGATAAAAATTCCGTATTATAGGGTATCACACCAATATTTTGATTCTCAATCCGGTATAAACGCTGTATATTTTTCAAATTGCAGGGCTCTTCACGAATATAATTTCCAATACAGTACATTGCTTTCCCGCGAAAAAGCTCCGGTGTGGAAAAATATTCATCCAGCACACATTCAGACTGGGATACATTGACGATAATAAGCTGCGCCTTTTCCTCAACTCTTCTCCTGACCGAATCTGCCACATTAGCACAGTCAATCATGACAAAATCAGCCGCCTGGTCCAGCATCTTAAGAACATTCTGACATTCCGAACAAAATTCTTCTTCATATATAAACTTGTTTTTACGTATTGCGGAAGGCACATAGCCAAGCTTATCCGTAACAAAAACCACACCTTCCTTTGCATTTTTTTCGTTTAACTGGCAATACTGGCTTTTTTTCAACAGATAATCCATGCCTTCGGCTTCCGCATAGGCAAATGGCTCCCTCACCATAATTTCTGCTCTTTTATCCACTGCATTCTGCACTATATTGCTGCCAAAGCCGCTTTCCACTAAAATCACATGTTTTTTTCTCAGCTGTGTTAAAGCCAGGGCTGCTGCAAGCATATTGACGGATGATTCCGCTCCCTCCTTTTCCATCCCGCAAAATGAAATAATCAAAAAGAATTCCCCCTTTTTGCGTATTTCACCGCCTTTTTTATTGTCTTTTCGTCCATCTGCGTAAGAAAACACAGCATTTTCTTCAGCGCAGCATCCATCTGTTCCGAAAGCTCCGGCAAATGTACCAGCGGCTGATATTGTGTTTTTTGATAAACCGCTTCGTCGAGACAGTCATGCGGCACCTCCAGAACCTGTATTGCCTGTCCCAGTTTTTCTTTTCTGCTGTCCAGATATTCTTTCTCGTATGCAGCGAATAAATCCCGGAAAATCACAAGACATCCCTTATCCAGAGCTGCACATGCCACATTTTCACTCAGCAGAATATTCATACATTCTTCTATATGAATACGTTCCCCATCACACACATAAACACAGGCCTGAATGTTTTCTGGCAGAATCTGTTCAAAATCCTGCACAAAAACCATATAATCGTAATTTTCATCTAAGGCGGCAAATTCAGAAAATGCAAAATCCATTTTTTGATAACGTACTAATTCCATATGTTTTTTAGGTTTTACAATGCAGCTTTCCAATTCCTGGTGTCTGGTATGGTCACAGACAAGCACGCGAAAAGAAAGACTTTGCAGCGCAAAGGCACAATACATTACAAGATCTGACTTATGAACACCCGCAATGACAATCCGGCAAGCCGTATGATTCCCTTCCTCATTCCTCTTGTCCTGGTTCCTCATGAACAATTATTTTCTGGAATACCTGCAGAATCCACAGGATAAACTTTAGAACACTCTGCAAAATGCAAAGCTGTAAAATTGGATTGAATTTTAAGATAGTTGCATTATACGTCTTTTTCGAACATTTGTAAATAGCTTTTTAGTAAAAGAAAAAAATTGTACGAATCTGTAGAATTTACAAAATATTTTTCCACAATCCGCACAATTTTCTTTTTAAATACCTGATTATTTTTATGAAAAACGTCTAATATTACCTATTTTTATATTCTGTTTTTTACAGGTCTTAATTTCTTTCTATAATCAGCGTCTGTGCTCCGAGATTCCGAATCTGCCGTTCTGCCTGTGCTGCCTCGTTCATATTGCTGTACGGCCCTACAAGCACACGGTACAGGTTATTATACATGTCAATATCAGCAGGCAGTCCGGCATCCCACAAACGGTCAGCCAGTTCTTCCGCATTCCCGACCATACGAAACAGTCCCGACTGCACAAAATATTTTGCGCCCGGTCTTGTCTGACTGACTGTGTCCAAAATTGCCTGGGCAATGCCATCCGCAATTTCACTGAAATTTTCGTCAAAAATCCGATTGTCCTGCGCTGAATTGATAAATCCCGATTCGATAAGAATCGCCGGCATATCCGTGGAATTTAAGACAACGAGGTTGGGACGCACGCTGATGCCAAGATTGTTGAATCCGGCTTCCTCTAAATTTTCATTGACGCGCCTTGCCAGCTGCGCTTTTATGCCGCTATCATCATATACAAGTGTCTCTACGCCGGAATATTGTCCCGGTACCTGGCTCGAATTTCTATGGAACGATACAAAAAAATCCCCTCCGGAACGATTGCCAATCCCTGCTTTTTCATACGGACTGTCAAATACATCCGTCGTCCTTGTATATACAACATTCTGGCCGTTGTTTTCCAGAATTCGTCCGACTGCAAGTGCAAGCCTTAAGTTATCGTCCTTTTCCCTTCTTCCGTTGTATACGGCACCCGGGTCCGACCCGCCATGACCCGCATCTATCACAATTGTTGCCATAACTTACCCCATACTTTTTTCTATATCATATGCAGGCAGGGACAGTTGTGTGACATATTTCTTCCACGGCATACAGCGGCAGACTGACAAGCCAGTCCTCTTCTTTGTAGTCCGCCATTGAAGTTCGTATGGAAATTTCAGGATTGAATTTTTCACGGTAGGTTTTGAGACTCTTTGCTTTCAGATTCACTTCCGCCTTTACCTCGACGGGAACAATCTGTTCCCCGGTATCCATAATAAAATCGACCTCGCAGGAGCCGCGGTCATTGGTATAGTAGTAAACGCCTAAACCATCTATCGTCTTTAGCTGCTGACATACGTATTGTTCAGTAAGTGCACCCTTAAACTCCGTAAATAAATCGTTGCCGTCCAGCAATGTGCGCTGGCTCAGTCCGGTCATACAACCGAGCAACCCCACATCAACCACAAACAGACGAAAAGCTTTCAAATCTTCATAGGCTTTTAACGGAATCCCCGCCGCATTGACCCGGCTGACCTTATGGACAAGTCCGCAGTCGCAAAGCCACATAATTGCCGCTTCATATTCCTTTGCACGCCCTCCCTCACGCACAAGACCGTATATAAACTTCTTATTCTCTTTCGCAAGCTGCGAAGGAATGCTGTTCCATATCATACGGATTTTCGGCACCATTTCAATTGGGGCATGTTTGGAAAAATCCTGTTCATAAGCTTCCAGTATGCGTCTTTGAATTTTCCGGACTTCGTTAAAATCCTTTTCCTCCACAAAACTCTGCACCGCTTCCGGCATACCGCCAACAAAATAGTACTGCCTGAGTGCATCGATATAGGTCTGCTTAAAAGAAGTAATCATCGGATAATCCTGCCTGTCAAGAAGTTCTGCAAATCGCTCCATGTCAGCT
This sequence comes from uncultured Lachnospiraceae bacterium, assembly GCA_947565255.1. GTDB lineage: Bacteria > Bacillota > Clostridia > Lachnospirales > Lachnospiraceae > JAAVZI01. The sequence goes on along the minus strand of CANOFI010000206.1, from coordinate 1,021 downwards.
GCCATTAAAAACTCCCTGAACGACAGCGGATAAAGACGCAGAAAATCCACCTTGCCCACGGGAAAGGATGTCCCCTCATGCAGAGCAATCCCCAGCAGCGAGCCTGCACAAATAATGTGATACTGCGGCGCATTTTCATAAAAATATTTGAGCGAGGAAAGCGCTCTTGGCACCTCCTGCACCTCATCAAATATAAGCAGTGTATTACCGGGATTAATTTTTTTTCCGTCATACAGCTCAATCCCCATAATCAGACGGTCTACATCCAAATCGGAGGCAAACAGATTCTCCATTCTGGAGTTAGAATCAAAATTTATATATACCGTGTTCTCATAAGCCCTGCTGCCAAATTCTTTCATCAGCCAGGTCTTTCCAACCTGTCTTGCACCCTCGATAATCAACGGCTTGCGGTGTCTTTTTTCCTTCCATTTATAAAGTTTTTCAATTGCAATTCTGTACATGTGCGCGCCTCCATTTTATAATATACATTTAATATACTATAATAATACAAAAATTACAACGATAAATCAGTGGCACGATACATTTTTTACACCGAAAATTCTTTCTCCTACTCCACACTCTTCAGCGACTGAATCATATCAATATTTTTCAGCTTCCGGTACATCATACCATTGACAAGCATCGAAAATACAAACGTCAGAACAACTGCATAGACAAAGCTCGGCAGCTTTATAAACCGGGAAAACATCAGCATGTCAATTTCCGCCGTACTAATTACAAACCGGTGAAGCACCAGCCCAAGGCCAAGACCAAGCACAGTACCGATTACGGTCAAAACAATATTTTCACGGTATACGTACCAGGCAAGCTCTTTGTCATAAAATCCCAGAACTTTGATGGTGGCAAGCTCCCTGACGCGCTCGCTGATATTAATGTTATTCAGATTAAAGAGCACCACAAAAGACAAAAGTCCCGCCGAGACAACCAGAACAACGATAATTGCATCCATACTTTTGCGAGATATTCCCAGATTTCCGGACCCTCGCACTCCTCGACATAT
>CANOFI010000205.1 GCA_947565255.1 uncultured Lachnospiraceae bacterium | reverse complement strand
ATATTTGCGGCGTTGACGGAAACAACCAGATAAAAATGTAAATTTTATGAAAAAACTCTTGAAAAAAACAGTAAAAAGAGATAGAATTAAAATTGGCAGAAATTTTGTTTATTATACATAGGCAACTTTTGTATAATCAAACATTTTTTATTAAATAAATGGAGGTCAGAATCATGAGTAATACGACACAATCCTCAGCAAGGACAAGAATTCAGATGCTTCTTGATGAGAACAGTTTTGTTGAAATCGGTGGAATGATTACTGCAAGAAACACGGATTTTAACATGAACAGCAAGAAAACTCCTTCGGACGGCGTGATTACTGGTTATGGTGTCATTGACAACAGGCTTGTTTATGTGTACAGCCAGGATGCATCCGTACTGAATGGAACCATTGGTGAAATGCATGCAAAAAAGATTGCAAAGATGTATGAAATGGCTGTAAAGATGGGGGCGCCCATTATCGGCCTTCTTGACTGCGCGGGGGCGAGGCTGCAGGAAGCAACGGATGCACTGGGCGGATTCGGCGAGATTTATAAGATGCAGGCGCTTGCATCCGGAGTTGTTCCGCAGATTTGTGCAGTATTCGGCAATTGCGGAGGCGGGTTGTCCCTGATTCCGGCTATGGCGGATTTCACATTTATGGAGGGCGGCAAGGCAAAATTATTTGTCAACAGCCCGAATGCCATTGAGGGCAATACCGTTCAGAAATGTGACACGGCATCCGCGCAGTTCCAGAGCGAGAGCGGGCTGGTTGATATCGTGGATGAAGAGGGCGCACTTTTTGCAAAAATCCGGCAGCTTATGGCAATGCTTCCCTCGAATAATGAAACGGCGGATGCTTATATTGAATGTACAGATGATTTGAACAGAGTCTGCGCGGATTTGGAAAATGCTGTGGAAGATCCGGCAATTATAGTTTCAAATATTGCAGACCAGCATGTATTTTTTGAGACAAAAACAAATTATGCGAAAGATATGGTGACCGGTTTTATCCGGATGAACGGAACGACAGTCGGAGTGGCTGCAAACCGGTCGGCTGTCTATGATGAGCAGGGACAGGCAGTAGAAAAGTTTGACAGTGTCTTGTCGCCGAATGGCTGTGAAAAAGCGGCAGATTTCGTGAATTTCTGTGATGCATTTGAGATTCCGGTGCTGACGCTCACCAACGTGGCCGGATACAAAGCCAGCAAATGTGCGGAAAAAAGAATTGCAAAGGCAGCGGCAGCGCTTACATACGCATTTGCGAATGCAACCGTGCCGAAAGTCAATATTGTAACCGGGCAGGCATTCGGAAGCGCCGGCGTTGCCATGAACAGCAAAGCGCTCGGGGCAGATATGGTATTTGCATGGCAGGGTGCCAAAATTGGTATGATGGATGCGGCAGCGGCAGCAAAGATTATGTATGCGGACGAGCTTTCTGACGCAAAGGACGCAAAAGAACTGCTGGACAAAAAGGCGGCCGAGTATGAAGAGCTTCAGTCCGGCGCAGAATCAGCTGCAAAGCGCGGATACATTGATTCCATCATTGACGCGCAGGATACAAGAAAATATGTAATCGGCACATTGGAGATGCTGTTTTCAAAGCGTGAAGAACTTCCGGCTAAAAAGCATGGAACAGTATAGTGGGGTGGCAGGAATGAAGAAAATTTGGAAAAAATATCTGGCGCTTTTCTGCGTTCTGGTATGCATGTTAAGTCTGACGGCCTGCGGCAAGGAAAAAAAGGAAAAAGAAAAAGTGGCCTACAGTGAGGAGACCGCAGATTTTTTTGAAAAGCAGGCGAAGGAGGCAGCGCAGAGCGGAACCCAGTATACCGTGGATGAAGTGGCACAGCAGTGGAAGACGCAGGTTATCTCCTATATTGAGTCTAATTTTGTGTCTGCTGAGCGGAGTGAACTGGAGGCTCTCGTAAAAGAAGATGAGGAGGCCAATACGGCTGCGAAATCGTATCTGGATGCGACAAAAGGAATCGGAGCATACAAAGAAGGAAGCGCTTACAATGTCGAGATTGAAATGAGTGATACCTCTCTCGATGCAACGGGTATGATCGAGTTTGAAAAGCGTGACGTTTCTTTTACACTGAGTGAAACAACGGATGATTCCGGTCAGAGCAAGCTGACAATCAGCTTTGAAAAAGACCTGACTATGGGTGAAATACTGAAGAAGGCAGGCATGAACACCCTGCTTGGTATGGGAACGGTGTTCCTGGTACTGATTCTGATTAGTTTTGTCATCAGCGCATTTGGCCTGATGTCAGGGAATGAAAGCAAATCACAGAAGTCCGGTGCGGATGCAGCTGCGGCAAAAACACCGGAGATTCCGGCGGATGATGCGCCGCAGGCAGAGACAGATGTAACAGCGGATACGGAGCTGGCTGCGGTCATTGCAGCGGCGGTTGCCGCCTATGAAGGGACCTCAGCGGATGGATTTGTAGTCCGTTCCATCAAACGTATAGAATATTCAAGACAACGAAGAGTTTAAACATAACAGGAGGGTAATAAAATGAAAAATTACACAATTACAGTGAATGGAAATGTATATAATGTAACCGTTGAGGAGGGAACGACAGCAGGGGTTGTCCAGAATCCCGCACCGGCAGCAGCTCCGGCAGCGCCAGCAGCACCAGCAGCCGCTCCTAAGGCAGCAGGCGGAGCAGCCGGCTCCGTGAAGATAGAGGCCGGAGCAGCCGGAAAAGTATTTAAAATCGAAGCCAATGTCGGACAGGCAGTGAAAAAGGGCGATCCTGTCGTAATCGTTGAGGCAATGAAAATGGAGATTCCGGTAGTTGCGCCGCAGGACGGAACGGTTGCAAGCGTTGATGTTGCAGTTGGCGATATGGTGGAAGCAGGCGCACTGCTCGCAACATTGAATTAAGCAGGGGTTCTTTACAGAACTCTCAAATCTATCAGGAGGTTAAGACATGGATTACATTATAGATACATTGGGAAATCTCTGGAATCAGACTGTATTTTGTAATATTGGGGATAATTACAAAAACTTTATTATGATTGCAGTTGCCTGTGTTTTCCTGTATTTAGCTATCAAAAAAGAGTACGAGCCTCTTTTGCTGGTTCCGATTGCTTTTGGTATGCTTTTGGTAAATATTTATCCGACCATTATGGAAGATGGCGGCTTATTGCATTACTTCTTTAAGCTGGATGAATGGGCAATTCTTCCTTCCCTTATTTTCATGGGAGTCGGTGCGATGACAGACTTTGGCCCGCTCATTGCCAATCCGAAGAGCTTTCTTCTGGGGGCGGCCGCCCAGTTTGGTATTTTTGCGGCATATCTTGGCGCGATGGCTCTTGGATTTTCAGACAAGCAGGCTGCGGCAATCTCCATTATCGGAGGCGCCGACGGACCTACGTCTATTTTCCTTGCCGGCAAGCTCGGACAGACAGCGCTTATGGGTCCGATTGCGGTTGCGGCATATTCCTATATGTCCCTGGTTCCGATTATCCAGCCGCCGATTATGAAGCTTCTGACAACAAAAAAAGAACGTGAAATTAAAATGGAGCAGCTGCGGCCCGTTTCCAAGTTAGAAAAAATTTTATTCCCGATTATTGTTACGATTGTAGTATGCTGCCTGCTGCCGGATACAACGCCGTTGGTCGGCATGCTGATGCTCGGTAATCTGTTTCGGGAATCCGGCGTGGTAAGACAGCTTACGGAAACGGCATCCAATGCCATGATGTACATTGTTGTCATACTGCTCGGTACATCCGTAGGCGCCACGACCAGCGCGGAAGCATTTTTAAATATGGCAACCATTAAGATTGTTGCGTTAGGCCTGATTGCATTTGCTTTTGGTACGGCGGCAGGTGTGCTGTTCGGAAAGATTATGTGCAAGGCGACCGGCGGAAAGGTCAATCCTCTGATTGGTTCGGCCGGGGTGTCCGCCGTTCCGATGGCTGCCCGCGTATCACAAAAAGTAGGGGCCGAGTCAGACCCGACGAACTTCCTGCTGATGCACGCCATGGGACCGAATGTGGCGGGAGTAATCGGTACTGCAGTGGCTGCGGGAACGTTTATGGCGATTTTTGGAGTATAAGCCTGCCAGACATGTTTGGAAAAACAGGCTGATACCGCTTCATATAGTGAAAATGAATGACAAGGAGGTAGTAAAATGGCTGAAAAGGCTAAAACACCAATTAAGATTACAGAAACGATTTTACGTGACGCACATCAGTCCCTGATTGCGACGAGAATGACAACAGAGCAGATGCTTCCTATCGTAGATAAGATGGACAAGGTAGGGTATCATTCTGTGGAGTGCTGGGGCGGTGCGACATTTGATGCGTCGCTGCGTTTTTTGAAGGAGGACCCATGGGACAGACTCCGCAAATTCCGCGACGGCTTTAAAAATACAAAGCTTCAGATGTTATTCAGGGGACAGAATATTCTGGGTTACCGCCCTTACGCGGATGACGTGGTGGAATATTTTGTACAGAAATCGATTGCAAACGGAATTGATATCATTCGTATTTTTG
>CANOFI010000204.1 GCA_947565255.1 uncultured Lachnospiraceae bacterium | reverse complement strand
CAGGAGTTCCGTTTTGGACGGAATGGAACAGGCAGGACATCCGTATGAGGACAGTGCCATCATTCCATGCATGATGAGCAGGGCACAACGAATCGGGCAGCTTCAGGAAGCATTTTACTATCACTGGGGTATCCGTGAAGACAGTACTGTGAATACAGGCAGCAGCGTCTTTTATTTGAAGGACTGCATAACAGAGGTGTATCAGTATTTTTGTAATCAAAAGCAGTGGGATGGCTGTCAGGATGCACTCAGAAAATACTCGGAATGGATGTTGCTGGTTGCAAAAAATCAGGTAAAACGGCAGAATACGCCCGGCGGAGAATTGTTTCTGGAGGAATGCCAGCAATTGATTGATGCGTATTATCCGTCGGAGAAAGCGATGCGTTCTTATCAGTTTGCCGTGTGGGGCAGCTACAATCTTCGGTGTATTGTCAACCGGACACAGAGAAATCTCAGAACTCCAGAATGGCATTTCTGTTTTGCAAACATTACAAGTCTGATGGCGAAAAGAGCGCCGGAGCAGGAGGCAGCGGCAGTTGTTTCATCTGATGGCGGGAAGAATGGATTTGGTCCGGTATTTTGGAAAAGGAAGAAACATAGGAATTCTTACAGAGAACGTATGATTCAGATGGATGAGGAACAACAGTTCCGAAACCTGTCGGAAGAAGAATACCGGGACATTGATTTTGTCTGTATAGATTTGCTGGAGGAGCGTTTTTTGCCGGTCTGGTGCGGAATGCAGCTTTTAACCGGAAGCGATGCGCTGATGGAGACAGTAGGGGAAGAACGGATTTCAGGGGCTTTGTCCGTAAATGGCTGGAATACGCAGAAGACACCAAATGATTTTGACAATGTGTATCTCGCGGGCTGCGAATGGCAAAAACAGGCGGATGCATTTATCGCATTTTTGCAGAGCCATTTTCAGCCGGAGCAGATGATACTGGTGGAAAACTATTTGTGTGAGTCATATGGAATTTATGCGGCGGAGCAGGAATTTTCAGAAATAAAAGAAATTCAAAGGATGAATGAACAGCTGAAACGCTGTTACCAATATTTTGAAAACAGGTATGAAGGTATTCATATTATCAGAAATATAGAGTTCGAATTGGAATATACAGATAAAGAGTATCCGCATGGGTGTCATCCGTGGCATCAGAATGAATATTATTATCATTTATTGGCGGAAAAAATGGAAGAGATATTGCTGGAAAAGACTTTGAATGACAATTCAGACAGTAGAGATGGAAGGATGGATCATTAATGAAATTAACAAAATGCTGTTTGTTTCCCTGGAGCTTTATGCAGATTCATGGCGGAGGAATGATGCAGCCATGTGCGGTGGGGCCGGATACGGATCTGGGGGACTTTCTGATTGATTATGTGGAAAAAGGAAGCGCATGCGAGGACTTTCTTAACAATGAAGGTCTGCAGATGCTGCGCAAAGGTATGCTGACAGGAAACTTACGTCCGATGTGTCAGAATTGTTTTTTTGTGAGCAATGACCTGGTTACGGTAGAAGAATTTCAAACAAAGCTCAAGGATTATCTTTCCTCGAAACTTGGCGATGAGGTTGACCTGGAGCATGCAGATTTAACCAAAGTATATGCCTATGACTGGATGGCGGTCAGTTTTACGAACCGCTGTAATTTAAGCTGCATTTATTGTGTGCAGTCAACCTTGAAGGACAGCAATCCATATTTTAAGGCCGAGATCCCATATGAGTATGCAGAAGATATACTGGATATGATGGCATCGAAAGGAATTCGGAGAATATCGACCTGTGTGGAAGGGGAGGCAACATTATATAAGGAGTGGCAGTCTGTTTTCTCAAAATTCCACCGGAAGTATCCGCATATTGAGATGTTTATGACAACGAATCTGAACCGGAAGTTTTCAGATGAGGATATGGAGCTGCTGGCATCGTATACAACGCTGGATGTCAGCATAGACAGTTTAAAACCGGAATTATATTCTTATATGAGAAGAAATGGAAAGCTGGAGCTTTTGCTGGAAAATCTGGACAAACTGGATGCGAAGGTAAAGGAAATGGGGATAAAAGGACCTGAGGTTCTTCTGCATGTGGTAGTTTCAGACAAGACATGGACGGAAATTGAGGAGATTGCAGAGTTTGCATTTTCGAGAGGCTATGGAATCCAGCTGGGGAATTACGAGGAACGCAGCAATACAATCGCCTGTCGGGAGCATATTCTGAAATCCATTGATCAGATGGATGAGAAGGAGCAGAATCAGGCGCGGGATATCATAGAAAAAGTATATCAAAAAGCAGAAGAGAACAATTGTACCTGTGTGATTCAGGGAGATATTTTCAGCAAAGTGGATAAAAATGTGGAGCACAATTATAACAGGTTTTCTGTCACAGCTGATAATCCGGTGTATCAGGCATTTCTTGAAAAGTATCCAAAAGGGGAAGCAGGAAGGCATTTTGAAGTCGTATATGACAGAGATCATATATCTTATGCGGGAATTTATCTGGATTGTGGAGAAAAAATATATTTAAAGAATTTACCTGAAGATTTAAAAGTAGTTTACCGTGAAATTAAAATATATAAGGAGGGTAAGTATTCACAAAAATATAATTTCCCAATAGAACCGGGTTATCGAAAAATCATGACATTTTCGGAGGGAGTGTTAGAATACAGGGCCCAGGAATATGAAAATGTCAAAGGGATATTGTTAGATATATCAGATTTTTGGGTAGAAAAAAAGTAAGGAGGATAAAAAATGCATAACTGTGCGGTTTATTGATTTGGCAAATGGGATTCCAGGACTCAGGTCTATAAGCCGGAAGAACATAAGTATAAGTGTAACTATACGTGCAGGGGGTAAGGGAAGATTCTGTTTCCGGCTGCGAAATGTCTTTTTACGCTGAGACGATTAAAAATCATTTTGCAACAAAGCTGCCGGAAAACAAAGGAATCGATTTACATGACAAAAAACTGACACCACGATTGCTGATGAAAAAGCTGAATGTTCCTGTAGAATTATGTGGATATTGTCATTGGGGGGGATAATCAAATGCAGTTTTATCCCTGGAAAGCTTCAAAGGGCGATGACTGTATAGAAGATTACTTTATTTAAAAAGGTGAAAGGAATAACAGGTCATATGTTAGAACTTAAGGGCAGATGGGCGCTGGTTACGGGTGCGAGCCGTGGAATCGGACAGCAAACAGCACTTGCGTTGGCGGAGTATGGATGTAATCTGGTGCTGCATAGCAGAAAAAAAATTCATACAGAAAAATTAGAACTACAGCTAAAACAGAAAAATGTAATGGCTTTATCGGTGGAAGCAGATCTGGAGGATATGCGGCAGATCGATCGGATGTTTGCAGAAATAGAAGAGAAAGGTATTAGAATCGATATTGTATATAACATTGCAGCAGTCATTAATAATGTCCTTGATTTCTTTTCAATTTCGGAAACAGATTATACCAAGATGTTTCAGATCAATGTGGTTGCTGTTGCAAAAATTTGCAACTATTATATTCCAAGAATGCTTGAAAGAAACTTTGGGAGGATTATCAATGTAGTCAGCTTTATAAATAATGAACCCAAAGCAATGGTATATGGAGCCAGTAAAGCTGCTTTGATAAAATTGACAAGTGAAATGGCATATGCAGTCAATGGCACGAATGTAATGATCAACATGGCGGAGCCTGGATGGCTTCGTACAGGCATGGGAACAGAAAATGCACCGAATCCGGTTGAAAAATGCAGGGCAGGTATGCTGCTTGGCGCAGTTGCGAATGATGGTATTTCAGGCAGAATTTTTTGTGTACCGCCCTATTATGAATGTTCTTTAGAGGAGGCTTACAAAAGGGAGAGCAGGAAACCTGCCGCATATATGCCTGATTTTTTACAGGAGAATGCATGCATTCTTCCGAAAGTGACCAGTATATCGGATTTTAAGCATAAATACCAGGAATTTATGCAGTCCTCTAAAAAGAAAATTGTATTTGGAGGAGGAAATCAGGCAAAATTTTTTATTGATATTTTTCGTTATTTGCAGTGTGATATTGATGCTGTTATGTGTACATGCCGTCCGGAGGGAGTGCAGAGTATCCGGAATATTCCATTATATTCATTAGATGAACTGCCGTATTCTCAAGAGGAATGTGTTGTTGTAATCGCATTGACAGAGAAGTATGTAAGTGGAGCCAGGAATCAATTAAGTGATATGGGGTATCGGGTGTTGGAATCATACAGTGTATTGTATACAGAGAGGAACTGGTGCAGTGAAGATGGAGAACGTATATCCGATATATACCAATATAGAGCCGATACATTTACTGGTAAGGGAATGGACGAATCCTGACCGGACAGGGAGTGCATACCCCATAGGGGTATACACGGTATAAAATTATTTGAAAGGAATAGAATTTATGAAAAAAACAGATCCACTGGTAAGTATTATGATTCCTAATTACAATCATTCACGGTATCTTGACCAATGTATTTTAAGTGCATTGAATCAGACATATG
>CANOFI010000203.1 GCA_947565255.1 uncultured Lachnospiraceae bacterium | reverse complement strand
AAAGTGCTGCTTCAATAACAAAAAGCTTGTGTTGATTAAGTTTTCTTTGTTCTATCTCCTGATTATATCTGCCGTTTTGATGGTCGGGGGAACTCTTTTAAGAAAATTTATAAACAAATAGGAACATAATACCATAAAAAATACAGGATAGAACCCTTTAAAAGGAAATTCTATTCTGTATTTTTCTTTGCCTTCAAAAATTCAAGACAGGTAACGCCGAATGACAGCCGCAAAAAGGAATGAAAGTGAATCACAGTATTACATCAACAGACTTGCACCGGATTTCAGAAACTCCCCATCAAAACCTCAAATCAAAATTCTGTCCGACCCGTCTTTCCTGCTCTGTCTGTATCCTGTCGCTCATGCCCAGATACATCTCGTCCTCAATCTTTTGAATCAACTCCTTAATGGAATTCGCAGTTACTGTAACGGTATCTCTATCCTGTGCTTTTCCCGCGCGCCGCTCTTTCATGCGCTCATCAAGCCGTTCCTTCTGCTGTTCCTTTCTTGCCTTTTTCTCATCAGCTTTCCTGGCTTCTTTCTTTTCCTCCGCTTTCTTTTCAATCCGTGATTTCTGGTCCGACAAAGACTTATCTATCACTGCAAAATACGACGCCGTCCCATTATCATTAATCTGCATGCCATATCCCCTGACTTTTGCACCCGTCTGGGAAACACTGCTCTGAAGCTGCGACATTTGATTTCCCGCATTTGCAATGATGCTCTCATACTGCTTGCGGTAATTCTCATCCTCCGCCATTTTCTCAAGTTTTTCATCATCAATCAAAACAACCATTTTATCTGGATTTGCAAAACCTGCCGCATGCGCCTTTGCCTGCTCCTTCATATCAGAACTGACCAGTACAAATTCCTTGTCTGAAAATTTTGCCTTTAACTGCTCATAATATTTTGCTGCCTTCTCGCTTATCTGTGGATTGCCAACTGTCCTGCCGCTTACATTGCTCTTTTTATTTTTATTGGAGGCTTCCTGCGTCCTGGACGCCGCCACTGTTTCAACTATTGTTTCCATCTGCGCTGTCATACCCATATGTTTACCCTCCATTTCATTTTTCAATATAATATGTATTCTGGTTTATATTTATCATATCGACATAAAATACCAGTTTCAAAAGGCTTAATACAGAAAATCATACCGCATTATTTATATGAAAACTCCTGTACTTTCTACATTTGATGTTAGTATAGCTAATAATTGCGAGGGGCTGGGTCATCCGGCTCTCTTGTGTTATAAGCATAATCTGATAGCAATATTTCCACATAAAGAAAAGACCGTTTACTGGAAATATTTTTCCGCTTCTTGACGATGCCTGTCAAAAATGTTAAAATTAAAAGATAATGTACATATATCTATGTGTACGCAGGATGATCTACTTAAAGGAGGATACAATCATGAGCAATATGTTAGAAATCCGCTGGCACGGACGCGGCGGACAGGGTGCGAAGACGGCCTCCCTGCTCCTTGCAGAGGCTGCTTTCGACACCGGAAAGTATGTGCAGGGATTCCCTGAATACGGTCCGGAACGTATGGGCGCACCAATCACCGCATACAACCGAATCAGTGATGATCCGATTACGGTACATTCCAATATTTATGAGCCGGATTATGTTGTAGTAGTTGACGAATCCCTTCTGGACGTGGTAGATGTTGCCGCCGGCGCCAAAGAAACCGGTGCAATTATCATCAATTCAGAAAAAGCGCCGGACGCTTTTCAGGCGCAGTTAAAAGGCTACAAGGGCAGGGTCTATACCATCGATGCCAGAAAGATTTCTATGGAAACACTTGGAAGATATTTCCCAAACACACCAATGCTTGCCGCAATCGTGAAAGTCACGGGCGTACTTGATGACGAAACCTTTATCGAGGCAATGGATAAATCTTTCAACCATAAATTTAAGACAAAGCCGGCTGTCATTGCACCAAATATGGAAGCAGTGAAGATGGCATTAAAGGAGGTTAAAGGCTGATGGCAGTAGATAAAAAAACCTGGATTGTTGACCCGCTTACCCCATGGCAGGAGACGACCATTGGGGGAATCATCCCAACGGGCGGTAATGCAAAATATTATATCACCGGCGGCTGGAGAGCAAACCGCCCGGTATTCCATGCTGATAAATGCAAGGACTGCAGATTATGTTTCCCCGTATGTCCGGACTCTTCCATCGTTTTAAAGGATGGAAAGATGGCCGGAATTGATTATGACCACTGTAAGGGCTGCGGCGTGTGCTGCAATGTATGCCCGTTCGGTGCACTTGAATATGTAGAAGGAGGTCAGGCAGAATAATGGCTAAAAAAGATAAATTATCAGGAAATGAGGCTGTTGCCATTGCAATGCGCCAAATTAATCCGGGTGTTGTGGCAGCATTCCCAATCACACCTTCCACAGAAGTGCCGCAGTATTTTGCAAGCTTTGTCAATGACGGCTTAGTGGATACCGAGTTTGTTCCTGTTGAATCCGAACATTCCGCTATGTCTGCATCGATTGCGGCGAGCGCAGCCGGCGCCCGCGCCATGACCGCCACATCCTCAAACGGACTGGCGCTTATGTACGAGATGCTTTATATTGCGGCATCCTCAAGGACTCCGGTTATTATGAGCTGCGTAAACAGAACGATATCCGGCCCGCTGAACATTCACAATGACCACTCCGACTCCATGGGTGCAAGAGACGCCGGATGGATTCAGGTATACGGTGAAACGAATCAGGAGGCATATGACAATCTTCTCATCGGCACAAGAGTTGCGGAAGACCCAAGTGTTATGCTTCCATTTATGAACTGTTATGACGGTTTTATCACATCCCATTCCGTTGAAAACATTGAATTGATGGAGGATGATGAAGTAAAGGCATTTGTGGGCGACTACAATCCCCAATATGCCCTGTTAAAAAGCCCGGTTGCCTATGGTCCGTTTGCACATCACACGTACCACTATGAGACAAAGCGCCATCAGGCGGAAGGCATGAAAAATGCAAAGGCCGCTTTGGTAAAATATTATGCAGAATTTGAGAAAATCACAGGCAGACATTATGACTTATTTGAGACATATAAACTGGACGATGCGGAACTTGCCATCGTTGTCATCGGCTCCACCGCAGGCACCGCAAAATATACCGTTGATCGCTTACGGGAAAAAGGAGTCAAAGCAGGCTTGTTAAAAATCCGCGTATTCCGTCCATTTCCAAAGGAAGAGATTGCCAAAGCCCTTAAAGATGTGAAGGCTGTGGCAGTCATGGACAAGACATGCAGCCTGAATGATGCCGGCGCACCGCTGTTTTTGGAAGTCCGCAGCGCTTTATATGACCTTGAAACAAGACCTTATCTTGTAAACTATATTTACGGTCTCGGCGGCCGTGATGTAAAAACATCAGACATTGAATCTGTGTACAGGGATTTGGCTGATATTGTAAAAGCAGGCAGGGCAGATGATGTATACCGTTATCTTGGCCTTGCAGAAGAATAGGAGGTACTGAATCAATGGCTTATAATTTAAAAGAAGTTTCCTTAAAGCCGGAACGTCTGACGGGCGGACACAGAATGTGTGCCGGATGCGGTGCGCCGGTTGTTGTCCGCGGTGTATTAAGAGCTTTAAAAGAAGAAGACAAAGCAGTCATCACATCTGCAACCGGATGTCTGGAGGTTTCTACTTTCACCTATCCTTATACTGCATGGGAGGATTCGTTTCTCCATTCCGCATTTGAAAATGCAGGCGCCAATGCGGCCGGCGTGGAAGCTGCATACCGCAACTTAAAGAAGACGGGCAAAATAGACGATACCTACAAATTCATCGCTTTTGGCGGCGACGGCGGTACGTATGATATCGGTCTCCAGTCTTTATCCGGCGCCATGGAGCGCGGACACGACATGGTTTATGTCGCATACGACAACGGCGCATATATGAACACCGGTATTCAGCGTTCCTCCGCAACACCGAGATACGCTGATACGACAACTTCACCGGCCGGCAAGGCAGTTCCCGGCAAACAGCAGGCACGCAAGGAGCTGACAAAGGTTATGGTTGCGCACAACCTTCCTTACGTTGCGCAGACTGCGCCGTTTAAAAACTTTAAAGATTTACATGAAAAGGCTGAGAAAGCAATTTATACACCAGGTGCAGCATTCCTAAACGTCTTGGCTCCATGTCCGCGCGGCTGGAGATACGATACGCCGAAGCTGATGGAAATTATCGAACTGGCCGTAGACTCCTGCTTCTGGCCGCTGTATGAAGTGGTTGACGGCAAATACTCCATCACGTACGAGCCAAAGAACAAGCGCCCGATTACAGACTGGATTGAGGCACAGGGCCGGTTTAAGCATATTTTAAAGAACGAAGAGGCCGTGAAGACCATTCAGGCCGATGTAGACCGCCAGTGGGAAGAACTGCATGCGCTTGCGGAATTAAGTAAATAATAGGGTTTGCAAGAAACGGCTTATACAAAAACTGGAATGATATTGACCCTACTGCCTGGATTGAAACAGATGAGAATGGTGAGG
>CANOFI010000202.1 GCA_947565255.1 uncultured Lachnospiraceae bacterium | reverse complement strand
CAAACATTTATAAGAAAGGCAGGAAACAAACCTTGCGTGAGTCTTTTCACACAATAGCGGTCTCCTGCCTTTTTTCTTTTATACGGTTTCCTGCCTCGCCATATTTTTACCCGCAGTGGAGAGCATCAGCTTGATCCGGTTCAGCTGGTTCACCTCGCTGGCGCCCGGGTCATAGTCGATGGCAACGATATTTGCCAGCGGAAAACGGTGGCGGATTTCCTTGATTACGCCTTTTCCGACAATATGGTTGGGAAGGCATGCAAACGGCTGCGCGCAGACAATGTTGTTTGTGCCGCTGTGAATGAGTTCCACCATCTCGCCGGTTAAGAACCAGCCTTCACCGGTCTGGTTTCCGATGGACACAATATCCTTCGCCATATCTGCAATCGTATCAATGTGGACAGACGGGGAAAAACGCCTGCTCTGTCTAAATGCATCATCTGCTGTTTTGCGGAGCCAGTTGCAGAACCGGATTGCAATCCGCGCCTTGATTTTAGAGGAGCGTTTCATCCCCAGGTAATCTGCCTTAAACTCTGAGTCCTTAAAAGAATACATAAAGAAATCAATCAAATCGGGAACAACGGCCTCGGCGCCTTCCTCCTCTAACAAATCGACCAGATAATTATTGGCCGCCGGCATATATTTTACAAGAATTTCCCCTACCACGCCTACTTTTGGTTTCTTCATATCCTCATAAATCGGAAATGTGTCAAATTCCCGGATAATTTTACGGCATAGCTTTTTAAAGGTTCCAAGCTTCGGATTTTTGGAGGTGACAAATGCGATACATTCTTCCTCTAAACGTTTCCATAAGGCATTGGCGGAACCCGCTTCCTTTTCATAGGGGCGCACCCGGTACAGCACCTTCATAAAAATATCGCCGAGAAGCACGGCATAAACGGCACGCTTGAACATGGAAAGCGTGAGCTTAAATCCAGGATTTTTCTCAAAGCCGTTCAGATTCAGGGAAATAACCGGAATCTGCGGATAACCGGCCTTTTCCAGCGCGCGCCGGATAAATCCAATATAATTGGAGGCACGGCAGCCGCCGCCCGTCTGGGTAATGATGACGGCGGTTTTATCCAAATCATATTTTCCAGATAAAATGGCGTCCATAATCTGCCCCACCACCATAAGGGACGGGTAGCAGGCGTCGTTGTTGACATATTTCAATCCCACATTGACGGCCGCCTTGTTATCGTTTGCGAGAACCTCAACGTTGTATCCGCTGGCGCGCAGGGCCGGTTCCACCAGATTAAAATGAATCGGCGACATCTGCGGGCACAGAATCGTGTAGTCTTTGCGCATTTCCTCCGTAAACAGTACGCGCTCAAAATTAGCCGGAACAACGGTGCGCTCCACGTTTCGTTCCTCGCGTACGCGGAGGGCGGAGAGAAGGGAGCGGATACGGATTCTGGCAGCGCCTAAATTGTTGACTTCGTCAATTTTTAAAACCGTATATATTTTGCCGGAATTTGTCAGAATATCGCTGACCTGGTCGGTTGTAACGGCATCTAAGCCACATCCGAAGGAATTTAACTGAATCAGGTCTAAATTTTCGGTTGTTTTTACATAATTAGCAGCCGCATAAAGCCTTGAGTGATACATCCACTGGTCCATAACAAGCAGCGGGCGTTCCACCCTGGCGAGATGGGAAATGCTGTCTTCCGTCAAGACGGCAATATCATAGGAATTAATGAGCTCCGGAATGCCATGATTGATTTCGGGGTCAATGTGGTAGGGACGTCCGGCGAGTACAATTCCGCGTTTGCCCGTCTTTTTCAGGTATTCTATAGTTTCCTCCCCTTTTTTGTACATGGCGTTTCGCACAGCCTCCAGTTCGTCCCAGCCAGCCTCTACGGCCTCTTTTATCTCGGAGGCGGGAATGCCAAGCGGGGCGAATTCCTGCTTCAGGCGGTCGTAAAGCACTTTTTTGTCGCGGAGAGACAAAAATGGATTCATGAATAAAATGGAGTCATCCTTCAGCTCATCCACGTTATTTTTAATATTTTCCGCATAGGACGTGACAATCGGACAGTTATAGTGGTTGTTGGCATCTGGAAATTCATTTCGCTCGTAAGGAATGCACGGGTAAAAAATGAATTGCACGCCCTGTTTTAACAGCCAGGAAATATGTCCGTGCGCCAGCTTTGCCGGATAACATTCCGATTCGCTCGGAATGGATTCAATGCCCAGCTCATAGATTTTCCGGGAGGAAACCGGAGAGAGCACGACCCGGTACTGCAGTCTGGTAAAAAAGGCAAACCAGAACGGATAGTTTTCATACATATTTAATACTCTCGGAATGCCGACCATACCGCGGATGGCTTTGTCCTCAGCCAGCGGCTCGTATTCGAACATACGTTTGAGCTTATAGGAAAAGAGATTCGGAACATCCTCCTTTTTCTTCTCCTTACCAAGACCGCGCTCGCAGCGATTGCCGGTAATAAACTGGCGTCCGCCGGAAAAACGGTTGATGGTCAGAAGGCAGCTGTTGGTACAGCCCTTGCAGCGTGCCATTTTCGTATCAAATGTCAGCGCGTTAATCTGGTCGATTGTAAGCATCAGGGTTTTGTAAGTTTCTTTATGCCGTTCCCTTGCAATCAGGGCTGCGCCGAATGCGCCCATGATTCCCGCAATATCAGGACGTACGGCCTCACAGCCCGCAATTTTTTCAAAGCTTCGGAGAACGGCGTCATTATAAAAGGTACCGCCCTGTACGACAACCTTTTCCCCCAAATCTTTTGCATCCGACAATTTAATGACTTTAAACAGCGCATTTTTAATAACAGAGTAGGCAAGGCCGGCAGAAATATCCGCAA
The DNA here is from genome assembly GCA_947565255.1 of uncultured Lachnospiraceae bacterium. Classification (GTDB taxonomy): domain Bacteria; phylum Bacillota; class Clostridia; order Lachnospirales; family Lachnospiraceae; genus JAAVZI01. Next base: position 1,712 of record CANOFI010000202.1, on the reverse strand, counting down.
CGGATGCGCCCTCCTTCTGCGCCTGCTTTACCTTGGAATTCATAAATACGGTACAGCGTGTTCCAAGGTCAATCGGGTTTTCGGCGTAAAGAGCTTCTTTGGCAAAATCCTGTACGGAATAATTCAGGGATTTTGCAAATGTTTCGATAAAAGAGCCGCAGCCGGACGAGCAGGCTTCGTTTAACTGCACGCTGTCCACGGTCTGGTTTTTGATTTTGATACATTTCATATCCTGGCCGCCGATGTCGAGGATGCAGTCCACGGAAGGCTCAAAAAAGGCAGCCGCATAGTAGTGTGCAACGGTTTCGACTTCTCCCTCATCCAGCATGAAGGCGGCTTTAATCAGCGCTTCCCCGTAACCGGTGGAGCAGGAATGCACAATGCTTGCGCCCTCGGGCAGCAGGGAATAAATCTCCTTCATGGCGCGGATGGTCGTTGCCAGCGGGCTTCCGTTGTTGTTGCTGTAAAAGGAATATAAAAGGGAGCCGTCCTCGCCGACTAAGGCAACCTTTGTCGTTGTGGAGCCGGCGTCCACGCCGAGATAACAGTTTCCCGCATATTCAGCAAGCGGTGCGGTTTCGACACAGTGCTTTGCATGGCGTCTGTCAAATTCGTCGTAGTCCTCTTTTGAGGCAAAGAGCGGGTCCATGCGCTCCACTTCAAAATCCATTTTAATTTTGCCGGATAATTTTTCTTTTAACTGCGTCAGTTCCACAAACGTTTTGCCGTCCGCGTTTAACGCGGAGCCGATAGCTGCAAAAAGGTGGGAATTGTCGGGAGCGATGGTGTGTTCTTCATCCAGCTTTAACGTGCGGATAAACGTTTCCTTTAATTCTGATAAAAAGTGAAGCGGCCCGCCTAAAAAAGCGACATGTCCGCGGATTGGTTTTCCGCAGGCAAGTCCGCTGATCGTCTGGTTTACGACCGCCTGAAAAATGGAGGCGGACAAATCCTCTTTTGTTGCGCCCTCGTTAATCAGCGGCTGGATATCCGATTTTGCAAATACGCCGCAGCGGGCGGCAATCGGGTAGATGGCCTTATAATCCTTTGCGTAGGTGTTGAGACCGGCTGCATCCGTCTGGAGCAGGGATGCCATCTGGTCAATGAAAGAGCCGGTGCCGCCGGCGCAGATTCCGTTCATGCGCTGTTCCACGTTGCCGCCTTCAAAATAGATGATTTTGGCGTCCTCGCCGCCCAGTTCAATGGCGACATCTGTTTTTGGAGCCAGTTCCTTCAAAGAAGAAGCAACAGCGATGACCTCCTGGGTAAACGGAACCTCTAAGTGCTTGGCGAGAGTCAGTCCGCCGGAACCGGTAATAACCGGACACAGAGTCATATCGCCAAGCTGTTCATGCGCCTTTGCAAGCAAAGATGCGAGCGTTTCCTGAATATTGGCAAAATGACGCTCATAATCGGAAAACAGTAACTGGTGTTCCGTATTTAAAATTGCAATTTTAACGGTAGTAGAACCGATGTCAATTCCTAAACAGTTATAATTTGATCTATTCATAGTTATTCACCACGGCATATATGCCGGTGCGCCTCCTGTCTATCTGCGTATTCTTGCGGGAACTGTGAGTCAGTAACCTGTCATGGGTTATTTCTGAACGGTTCCTGAACGTGCGGCTGGTGCGAGTGAATGTTCAGACACACTCTGGCTATTATAAACTGCACATGTTTCATTCTACTCTCAAAAATCAAACTTTTTTATC
>CANOFI010000201.1 GCA_947565255.1 uncultured Lachnospiraceae bacterium | reverse complement strand
TAGTATATTTACAACAATTATTTTTGGAATGTGGGGAACTTCCAGGACAGTTGGTTCGCAAATATTGCCTGCCGGTATGTCGACACATTTGATTCATTATGCTGTTGCTGACACTATTATTTCTATACAAATCCTTAAATGGCTCATAATAGAATTTGTAATTACAATGTGTGCAGCATGTATTGGAATGATTGTTTATAGAAAAAGATGTAAATAGAATAAGAAGGGCAAATTATTTAAAGCTGAACTTTTACGCCCACTTTTTCATGGATAGAATAGAAAAGAAACCTGCCATGCGATACAATGCACCTGCCATTTCTTAACTCTCATTATCATTTATAACTCTACTTTATTCAACCACATCTTACTCTTAAGTTTCCACCATTTTTAAAAAAGTACCCAAAATTTTTATTCTGAAACAACTCTGAAACATTATCCTGTTATACTCATATTGTAAAAAACAAACAAAATCATAAATTGTGCAGAAGGAGAGTATCATGAAACCATTTAAAAAATTCAAAAGTATTCTTGCAGTAGGTGGACTTATCACCGTATTATCCGCTTCTTTTTTCCTTGGCGGCATGGTCATGACGAACAAAACAGAATCCCGTGCGGCCAATTCAACCCGGCAAAAGCTGGAGAGCCGTTCTGATAAAGAAATTGCGGCAGAAAGTGACAGCTTTATCCAGACCAGCATGAAATTTGCCCGGGAGCTGCTCAGCGAATCCGCAGACCTTCCGCTTCTGGATGAATATGCAGAAGAACACTGGGGAAACAGTTCCCTCGAAAATATAATCAATGATGTCAATGCCGGAAATGGAGCAAAGCAGGCAATTCTCGCAGTCTGCGAAAAAAACGATTTGGATGCGGCCAATGCTAAAATAGGAGATTTAACAGAGGAACAGATTATGATGATTGACCAGGAAGTTTTCTGCAGCTCCAGTCATCCCATGGGAGAATAAAAGATGGCAAAGCTTCTAATCGTGGAAGATGACCCGGCAATCAGTGAATTAATGGTACGGACGCTGTCTGTAAACGGCCATCAGTGCCTCACCGCCCGCAGGGGCAGTGAGGCAGTATCCGTCATAAAAAAGCAGACTGTCGATTTGGTTTTACTGGATATCAATCTGCCGGATATAAGCGGATTTCAATTAATGAAACGATTTGAACAGATTCCTGTCATATACGTAACCGCCCGAAACGACATCCTCGACAGAGTACGGGGATTAGACGGCGGCGCCGAAGACTATATTGTCAAGCCCTTTCATATTCAGGAGCTCCTTTCCAGAGTCCACGTTGTACTGCGGCGCTACCAAAAAGAATCCGTTGTTTCTCTGGGAAAGACTATGGTGGATTTGATTAATTACAAGGCATATCAAAATGGAAAGGAAATTCCATTGACCAAACAAGAGTTCGAATTACTGAAAGCGCTCATCTACAATAAAAACCTGACTCTGACAAGAGAACAGCTGTTAAACGCGGCATGGGGATGGGATTATGACGGGGATGAGCGAACCGTTGATGTTCATATTCAGCGACTCAGAAAAAAACTAGACCTGGAGCATTCTATCAAGACAATTTATAAAACCGGTTACCGATTGGAGATATGACTTTGAAACTTTGGGAAAAAAATTATATACTGACAATGACACTGCTTTTATTTCTCTTATTTGGCAGTATCTTTTTTATACAGCAGTATTCCTTTCAAAAAAGCCTGGACAACTGCTGCGAAACTATACTTTATAACGAATACAGGGCAGAACACACGATTGCCTCCTTCCTGAATACTCCGCAGGAGAGCCTGAGATCGAACTGGTATTGTTACAATATGAAAAAACAGGGAATCTATCTGCAGATTAAAAACCAAAATCACATTCTGGCTGACAGCCGGCCTTTTTTATGGACAGGACATAATAAGACAACCTTTCAGATTATCCGAAACCGCGGCGAAGTCTATGCCTGTATCGCCAACGCTTACAAAATTCCCGCGTATGGAAACGTTTCTGTCATTTATATGGAAAAAATCAGCAGTTTTTACGAAACGCAGAGAAGACAGATGGGTGTGCTTCTGACATGCGCGATGAACACCGCCCTGTTACTTTCTATTATATTATACCGTGTTATGAAAAGACTTTATGCCCCAATCAGCAATATCGCTCACGAGCTGCGGACTCCGCTCACGGCTATTCAGGGCTATTCCCAATATATATCACTTGGAAATATAAATACGGAAGACATTGCATTCGCAGGAAAACAGATTGATTTACAGGCCCGGCATATGAATACATTGATCGAAAATCTGCTTATTATGGGAAATCTGCGGGACGGCGAAATCTGTATGGAGCGCATACAGGCTGCAGAACTTTTAAAAGAATTGAAATCGTATTTTCCCTTTGTATCCACTGAGCAAAAAACAGAATTTTTATATGGGGACAAAGCCCTGCTCTTAAGCCTGCTGCGGAATCTGGTATCCAATACGGGCAGACGCGGTCTGAACATTCATATAAGAATAAAAGAAAATACCATTCTTATCAAAAACAAAGACGACCATATGGAAGAAGAACTGCTGCACATCCTGAACAAGGGCCGTTCTATCCCAAAAGAAAATATACATGGAAAGGGCCTTGGCATCCCTTTATGCAGGGAAATTGTAAAAAAACACCACGGAAAACTGCAATATCAAAATCTGCCGGGAAATGGCATTGAAATCTGCGTTATACTATGGTATTTTAATAAAAGCCCTGCACCCGGTTCATAAAATATGTTCACAAAAACAGGGGAACGGCGCTTTTCTTCCCTACTCCACCTCAATTTTCATATTTACCATCTTCTGTATGTCAGGAAAAATATCCGCGCTTGGCCTCTGTGTCGTATTTTCCTTGATTTCCACCTGTATTTCCTTCCCCGAAACCTCGCCGATGATGCGCTCTAAATCCTGGCGGTTTTCTTCTTTTTTATAATAATCAGCCGCCAGCTTTTCCGAAAACACCAGAGTCAGCCGGTTATCTCCCCCAAGTGTCAATACTGCATCTTTCATCCAGACCGGCGAAAGACCCGTTGTCCTTGCCACAATTTTTTCCCAGTTTTTTACGACCTCCTGCACATCTTCCGGTATGGCTTTTGGAAGCTGCGGCTTCAGCGCCTCCTCCGCGGCAGGACTGCCGGCGGACATCACTGAGACCGCCATCTGCTTTTGCAGCTGTTCCAATGCCTGCGGCGTGACAGCCGCCTGCTCCTCCATGCGCCGCTCCAGCGCCTCCATTCGCTCAAACAACGTCGTATAATCTCTTGTCATCTCTGGTTTACATAATTTTATCAGTGCAACTTCTGTCAGGACACGCTTCTGTGTCGCATATTTTAACTGGTTCGACAAGTCCGAAAACGTGCGGATATACCGCATCAGCGTTTCCGGCTCTGCCTGCTGCGCCTGCGCTTTTAAGCGTCCAAGCTGCTCCGCTGATACATCCAGCACATCCTCCATCTGGTCCGAGCCCTGAATGAGCAGGAGATTTCGCAGATGCCAGGTAAAATCAAGAACAAACTGTCCAAGCTCCCGCCCCTGCATGACTATTTTTTCCAGCAGCTGCATCAGACCCGCCGCGTTCTGTTCCAGCACCATCTGCAGCATATCGGCAAAAACCTCCGTATCCACAGCGCCGAGAACCTCCAGTACATTTTCATAGGTCAGACACTGTCCAAGATAAAAAGCAATACACTGGTCTAACAGGCTTAAGGCATCCCGCATGGCGCCGTCCGCCGCTTTTGCAATGTAACGGATTGCCTTTTCTTCCGCCTCCTGCCCTTCTATCTGCATCAGCTCCGTTAACCGCTCTGCAATCGTTTCCACCGGAATCCTCCGGAAATCATACCGCTGGCATCTGGATAAAATTGTGATGGGAATTTTGTGCGCCTCTGTCGTTGCCAGAATAAAAATCACATACGAAGGCGGTTCCTCCAATGTTTTGAGCAGTGCATTAAAAGCGCCAATAGACAGCATATGCACCTCATCAATAATGTAAACTTTGTATTTCCCTTCTGTCGGAGAATATGCGGCCTCCTCCCGGATTTCGCGGATGTTATCCACACCGTTGTTCGATGCCGCATCGATCTCTATGACATTTAACGAATTCTGCGCCTGAATCGCCCTGCACATCGCACATTCCCCGCAGGGACTTCCCTCATTCGGCCGTTCGCAGTTGACGGCCTTTGCAAATATTTTTGCAACAGTTGTTTTCCCGGTTCCCCTCGTTCCGCAAAACAGATAGGCATGCCCGATGCGCTGTGCCTTTATTTGATTTTTTAAAGTTTCCACAATGTGTTCCTGTCCCTTGACATCCTCAAAGGTGTCCGGACGGAATTTTCTATATAAGGCTGTGTAAGACATACTGCTTCTCCTCAAAACCCAGAGCTGCCGTGCAACTCACAACAGTCTCTCTTTTTTCAATTATTCTTTTTTTAACATTTTTATGATACCATGTGCCCCGCACACGGTATCGTCGGAACTTCGTTCCTCCTGATGCACACTCGCTTCGCTCGGCGCTAGAGCGTGTTTGAAAAATGCTTTCCCCAAGATGTGCGACACAATTTGTGGGAGA
>CANOFI010000200.1 GCA_947565255.1 uncultured Lachnospiraceae bacterium | reverse complement strand
AGACACAGGATGAGCGCACACTGTCAGCCTGGGTTATTTCCCTGCTGGATAAAGAGGGAAAGCAGATTACCGGAAAGGATTTAAAACTTTTTTTTGAAAAAACCGGAACGGACATGGACCGCATTTCCCAGGAGCTGGAAAAGCTGATATGCTATACGTACGAAAGACCGGTAATTACTGCAAACGATATTGAACAGGTCTGCAGCGTACAGGTGACAAACCAGATTTTTGAAATGATCGATGCCATGGCGTTGAAGAAACAAAAACAGGCCTTGAATTTGTATTATGATTTGCTGGCTTTGAAAGAAGCACCGCTTAAAATACTGGCATTGATCAGCCGGCAGTTCAATCTTCTGATGCAGGTAAAGGATCTTCTGCGTCTGGGAAAGGAAAAGAAGGAAATTGCCTCAAAGACGGGTCTTCCCCCATTTTTTGTCGGAAGATACATCAGCCAGTCGAAGGGGTTCTCCATGGAGGAACTGCGAAAGGCTTTGGAGGACAGCGTGCAGGCGGAGGAAAATGTGAAGATGGGCAATATGCCGGATAAGCTCAGTGTGGAGATGCTGATTGTGAAATATAGCCGGCAGAATGCATAATAAAACGCATAAAAAAGCAGCCAACATGACGGGATTGGCTGCTTTGAATATTTGTGTAATTTTTATGATAATTAAGCAATCCTGTTTACTGCTTTTGCCAGTCTGGAAACTTTTCTGGAAGCATTGTTCTTGTGGTAAATGCCTTTAGAAGCAGCTTTTTCAATCTCGGTTGTAGCTGCAAGCAGGGCAGTTTTAGCAGCCTCGGCATCTTTTACAGCGATGGCGGCGTCTACCTTCTTAATTGCAGTTTTCACCTTGGATTTGATGGCTTTATTTCTGGCAGTCTTTGTTTCAATTACTTTAATTCTCTTTTTTGCTGATTTGATGTTAGCCAAATCGTACACCTCCAAATATCGTTAATCATTATTATCATGTTGTATGTAATGCATCGAATTCGGACACGGACGCTTCGACACAGCACATTTATATATTTTAGTCGATATAATCATCGTTGTCAATACATATTTACAAAAATTGTGTAAAGACTATTAAAAAAGTTATGAAGGAACAAAAGGAGCATGTGAGGAAAAATGGAGCAGGGTAATTTAGAACGTTTTACAAGCCGTACGGATCTGGCAGTGGAGGAACGCGAGCGTTTTGAGGAGGACGATGTCGAGATTAGCGGAGTTTCTATTGAAGAAGAGTTTGATGAAAAGAGTGAAATTAATGTAACAAAGGTAGTCATTTTTACGGAAAAAGGCGCGAAGGCAATGGGAAAACCAAAAGGCACATATATCACGCTCGAGGCGCCGAATATGTCTGTGCCGGATGAGGATTATCACAGAGAGATATCAAAAGTACTTGCAAATTATATCCGCCAGCTAATACCGGATGACAAGGAGGAGCAGTCTGTGCTGATTGTCGGACTTGGCAACCGGGAAATTACGCCGGATTCCTTAGGGCCGGATGTTGTGGGAAATCTTCTGATTACGCGTCATATTGTGCAGGAATATGGAAAAATTGCACTGGGTAAGGATAAAATCAATAAAATCAGCGGGATTGTGCCCGGAGTCATGGCACAGACGGGAATGGAGGCTTCTGAAATTGTTCGGGGTATTGTAGAGGAGACGAAGCCGGATTATGTTATTGCAATTGACGCGCTTGCGGCGAGAAGCACGAGACGTCTGAACCGTACCATTCAGGTTGCCGATACCGGGATTCATCCGGGATCCGGAGTGGGCAATCACAGAAATGGACTGACCAGGGAAAGCCTCGGGGTTCCGGTGCTGGCAATTGGGGTTCCGACGGTTGTGGACGCGGCTACCATTGTAAATGATACGATGGAAAATCTGATTGCGGCCATGGAACAGTCCACGCGCCTGAAGGGAATCGGCGATACGTTAAACCTGTTTAATGCCACAGAAAAATACCAATTAATCCGGGAACTGATTGCACCCCATTTAAATGGAATGTTTGTCACGCCGAAGGACATTGATGAGACAATAAAACGGATTGGTTTCACCATCTCCGAGGCATTAAATATTGCCCTGCAGGAGGTATAAATGTACGGTCACCGGAATAGGCTGTAAGAAGGAAAGGGTTGGTGACGGTGCAGTGGACAAAGAAAAAAATCCGGCTTACCGTAAAGAGGGTACTGGGATTAGGAATCGGAATCATACTTTTTAACAGTGTGAGCAGCTGGTTTGGAAAAATCAACCGAAGCATGGAAAATCAAAATTCCATTATGTCAAAATGGGGGCAGAAGTCCATCACGCAGTATGTAGATTTTTTTTATCCCGTGATGGCCTGCAGACAGGGCGGCGAACAGCAGACAGTGCTGGAGTCTGTTGTAGAAAAAGCATGTTTAGAATCGTTTCCGGTAGGGTATTATTTAAGACAGGAGAAACAAATGTACCAGTATGCCACACAGATGGAAAATGAACTGCCCGCAGAAATACAGGAAATTCTGGCGAAGGAAACGCAGGGCAATGGTACAGACAAGGAAGAGGAGAGCGAGACACAGAGGGCAAACCGGGTATTGGAGCAGTTCGGCACAGATTCTGTGCAGGAAGCGGGAAGTGAGACGGTTGTTGCCGCGCCGCCTGTGGAACAGGCACAGGGCGGAGTGGAGTATACGGCGGAAATGCTGAATTATGATTTTTTGATTAATCATTTTTATACAGTGGACAGCACAACCAATATCAGTGCTGAAAAATTAAATGCAGATAAACTTTTAAAAAAGGATATGACCATCAAGGGCGACAATACGAAGCCCCAGATTCTCATTTACCATACGCATTCCCAGGAGGAGTTCGTGGATTCGGTTGCGGGGGATGAGAGCACAACAATTGTCGGTGTGGGAGATTATCTGGCGCAGATTTTACATGAGAAATATGGATTTAATGTCATTCACAATAAGACCGCATACGATTTGATTGATGGAAAGTTAGACCGCAATAAGGCCTATTCGCTTGCATTGCCCGATATACAGGAGATTTTGAAGGAAAATCCCTCGATTGAGGTCGTCATTGATTTGCACCGGGACGGGATTGAAGGGCAAAAACTGGTCACGGATATCAATGGAAAACCGACGGCAAAAATTATGTTTTTTAATGGGCTGAGTTATACGAGTAAAAATGGAGCCATCGACTATTTGAAGAATCCATATATCGAGGATAATCTGGCGTTCAGCCTGCAGTTACAGTTAGCTGCGGCAAAATACTATCCCGGAGCTACGAGAAAAATTTATTTGAAGGGATACCGCTATAATCTGCATGTATGTCCCAAAGCGCTGTTGGTCGAATCCGGCGCGCAAAATAATACGCTTGAGGAAGAAAAGAATGCGATGGATGTGCTGGCGGATGTGCTTTACCGTGTTTTATCCGGTTCCTGATTCGGAAAGAAACGTAAAATTTCTGAAAAATCGGAAAAGTCCTTTACTAGAGTTTCATTTTATGGTAAAGTATACCAGCAGGGTTTCGTGCTTTCGTGCACTGTATGGATAAGGGAAAGGGTTCGTGCGAAGGGAAAACAAAAAGGAGAAGGGAAAATGGATTACAGGGCATTTCTGATAAAATACGGCGAAATTGGTCTGAAAGGAAAAAACCGTCATCTGTTTGAGGATGCGTTGGTAAGGCAGATTCGGCACAGTTTAAAAAAGCAGGATGGGGAATTTGAAGTAACAAAGGAACAGGGACGGATTTATATCGAGTGTCTGACGGAGTATGAATATGACGAGGTAATTGCCTCATTGCAGTGTGTGTTCGGGATTGTGGGAATCTGTCCGGTTGTGCATATGGATGAAAGTGAATTTGAGCATATAGGAAAACAGGTAGTTTCCTATATGAAGGGAATGTACGGGGATGCAAAAAAAACGTTTAAGGTCAATGCCAGAAGGGCAGATAAAAAGTATCCCATGAATTCGATGGAAATCAATTGTGAGCTGGGCAGCCTGATTTTAGAGGCAATGCCGAATATGCGTGTGGATGTGCACAATCCGCAGATTATGCTGAATGTGGAAATCCGACAGAAAATTTACATATATTCTGAGATTATACCGGGACCGGGCGGCATGCCGGTTGGAACGAGCGGAAAAGGAATGCTTCTGCTGTCCGGTGGAATTGACAGTCCGGTGGCAGGCTATATGATTGCGAAGCGCGGCGTAAAAATTGATGCGGTGTATTTTCATGCGCCGCCGTACACAAGTGAACGTGCGAAGCAAAAAGTGATCGATCTGGCAAAACAGATTGCAAAATATGCAGGGCCGGTATACCTGCATGTCGTGAATTTTACAGAAATCCAGATGTATATTTATGAAAAATGTCCGCATGATGAGCTGACCATTCTTATGCGCCGTTATATGATGCGGATTGCCGAGCATTTTGCAGATGAGACAGGCTGTCTGGGCCTGATTACCGGAGAAAGCATCGGTCAGGTTGCAAGCCAGACCATGCACTCGTTGCTGTGTACGAACGAGGTATGTTTTCTGCCGGTGTTCCGGCCGCTGATTGGAATGGACAAGCAGGAGATTGTTGAAATTTCTGAGCGGATTGGAACCTTCGAGACATCGATCCTGCCGTACGAAGACTGCTGTACCACATTTGTGGCAAAGCATCCGGTAACAAAACCGAACCTGAAAGTGATCAAACGCTCAGAGCAGCGTC
>CANOFI010000199.1 GCA_947565255.1 uncultured Lachnospiraceae bacterium | reverse complement strand
GAAAAAGTTCTGGAATGTAATCGTCGCAAGCGTTTTGCTTTCTCTCTTTACTTTTACATGCTCTTTGGCTTCAATAGCCTGATGAAGCCCGTCCGAATACCGCCTTCCCGGCATCACGCGTCCGGTAAATTCATCTACAATCACAACCTGGTCATCCTGCACAATATAATCCTGGTCCTTGAACATCAGATTATGTGCGCGCAGCGCAAGGATAATGTTATGCTGAATCTCTAAATTCTCCGGGTCGGCAAGGTTTTCAATATGGAAGAATTTTTCAACCTTCTTCACTCCTTCTTCCGTTAAATTGACTATCTTGTCCTTTTCGTTGACAACAAAGTCGCCCGTTTCCTCAACTGCCTCACCCATCAGCGCATTCATCTTGGAAAACTCGCCGCTGGCCTCACCGCGTTCCAGCTGCTTTGCGAGAATATCACACGCCTCGTACAGCTTCGTGGACTTTGTCCCCTGACCGGAAATGATAAGCGGGGTTCTCGCCTCGTCAATCAGCACCGAGTCCACCTCGTCAATGATGGCAAAATGCAAATCTCGAAGCACGAGCTTTTCTTTATAAACAACCATATTATCCCTTAAATAATCAAATCCCAGCTCATTGTTTGTGACATAGGTAATATCACAGTTATAGGCTTCCCTTCGCTCATCGCTGTCCATGGAATTCAGTACAACGCCGACCTTCAGCCCCAAAAATTCATGAATCTTTCCCATCCATTCCGCATCACGCTTTGCCAGATAGTCGTTGACCGTGACAATATGCACGCCTTTTCCCTCCAGCGCGTTCAGATATGCCGGCAGGGTCGATACCAGTGTTTTTCCTTCACCAGTCTTCATCTCCGCAATGCGGCCCTGATGCAAAATAATTCCGCCGATTAACTGCACCGGATAGTGTTCCATGTCCAGAACCCTTCTGCCTGCCTCGCGCACAACCGCAAACGCCTCCGGCAAAAGTTCATCCAGTGTCTCCTCATTCGCCAGCCGGTCCTTAAATTCGTCCGTCTTGGCGCGCAAATCCTCGTCAGACAATTCCATCATCTCCGGGCGAAGCTCCTCAATCCGCTCTACTAAGGGACGGATAATTTTTAATTCTCTTTCACTATGAGTTCCAAATAATTTGTTAATAATGCCCATTATTACTCTCCTACGTTTCTTATTAGACCGCTTAATTGCCTTTTGCATTACATTGTACCACTACTTTCTAATAAATTCAACTGTAAAATATGGAGTTGTTCCCATAAAACTAAAATTCAATATCCAGATTTTCAATTTCCTCTGCCTCTTCTTTGCTTAAACCGGCATTCTGTGCAGCATTCTCAAATTCTTTTAAATGTTTTTCCATATCCTCTCCAAGGTCTTCCAAATCTTCTTCTAATTCTTCGCGGTCATCCTCGTCCGAATCCGTATCTGCTATTAATTCGTATGTGTCTTCTATTAATTCACTCAGCTTTTTAAAATCATCCCTGATTGTCCTTCCCTCCCGCGTGCTTACCTCTGCATCGTCAACGGCGTCCTGGTACAGTTCTAACATATCATCCATATCATCTTTATCCATGGCATCCTCTATATTCTCTCCCATTGACAGCAGTTCATCCAAATCGTTTTTATACTCTTCATCCGTGCTCCTGCAGCCCGTCAGTATCAAACCGGTCAATGCTATGACCATTCCTGTCATAACTGGTTTCCCTTTCATTTTTTTATCCTCCTGACACCTGAATTCTATATTCTATTTATATGTAACAGACAAAAAATAAATCAAAAAAACGGCGCTGCCTTTCGGTAAGGAAACACCGTTTTCATACTGTCCTATGTACTTTTGAAATATTGTTATTTTAGATTGCCTGAAATTGCATTTGTTGCAAGAACCGCCAGAATTCCTCCAATCGAAGAACCAATCAGGTTAACGACAAACTGATAACTCCAGTCAACCTTTTCCTTCCCCTTATTGGGAATCGGAATAATTGCAAACCAGATGCTGCTGAATACCGAACGCATTGCATTCATGCTGAAGCCGGTGCTGTTCAGACTTAAGGATAACAGTGCGACCGCACCAAATCCTACCAGCCCAATCATAATCGCATTGCCAGCGGAATGTCTGATGCCGATAAACACGATAAACAGGAAGAAAAACGTTGCAAGCACCTCCTGTATAAAGTTCAGGGGCATATTCTTTTCTACCGGATATGCCGCAAAAATTCCTCTCTTCGGCGCATCGCCGGAGGCTTTAAAGGAATCCCAGAAGAACACGGTGCAAACCAGTACTGCTGCCCCGGCTCCTAAAAATTCCATCAACAAATGCAGCAGTCCAACTTTAATGGACCAGTTGCCGTCAATCATCTGTCCAAATACAACGCCCGGATTCAGCGCTGCTGTTCCTCCCATGGAAGCTGCAATCGTAAGGCCCAGACCAACCGCAAGGCTCCATGCGAACACCAGTTCGATATAATTTAACGTTGATACCAGTGTTTTTTTCAGGGAGATATTACACATATATGCATACCCGCCAAGCAAAAACACCATACATCCTGCAAATTCCGCAAGACACTCCATAGCAGTTACTGTTTCTTTCATTCTTTCATACTCCTCTCTTTCGTCTTAAGTTTTTCATAGATTCCTTGACATTACCTTTTTATCTATTATTTTCAGATGACTGTGAAACAGCTGCATCAAAGCCATCCAATCTTTTATTTTTCACCTACTGCCCCTGCTTCGAAAAACCGGGCATCCAATTTAAAATTCCGGTTCAATCAGGCCATATGTATTGCCTTTCCTTTTATATACAACATTCACCTCTTCTGTCTCTGCATTCTGAAATACAAAGAAATTATGCCCCAGCAAATCCATCTGAATGCAGGCATCCTCCGGATACATGGGCTTCATACCAAACCGCTTGGTACGGATAATCTTAATTTCCTCTTCGTCCTCAAAATCCTTTTCGATGAATTCCTGTGTAAAATTACTGCCTGTCTGCTTTTTATCCACAATCTTGTTCTTATACTTTTTTAACTGTCGCTCAATAATCTCCTCCACAAGGTCAATCGATACGTACATGTCATTGCTTGTCTGTTCTGAGCGAATAATGTTACCCTTCACCGGTATTGTAATCTCTATTTTCTGGCGCTCTTTTTCCACACTCAGTGTTACGTGCACCTCTGTATCTTCCGTAAAATATCTCTCTAATTTGCCAATCTTATCGTAAATTGCAGATTTTAATCCTTCTGTTACATCAATATTTCTTCCTGTGATCACATAACGCATACAGTTCACTCCTTTTCCTTTTACTCATACAAGAATGGCAATCTCTGTTCTTATCCTCCTATACTTTTATTCTTTGCAAAAATCCAGCTGCGAAAAACCGTCCTTATATGCTAATATGATACTCTGCACTTTGTTCATAACACCCGGAGCAACGTACACTGAATACTGATACGTTAAACCGTGTAACTCACGCCTTCCACTCCGGCCGTTCCCACTTCATCCGGGCGCTGACAAAAACAGATATAACACATAACCACATTATAGCATAGCAAATATTAAATTTCAATACAATCTTCATAATTGTCAAAAAATATTCGCAAAATATCTTTATTATCGGAACAAATCGTCTTACGGCTACATTTATAATAATTGACAGTCATTCAAAATTTTCTCTATTGCCTCCCATGCAGAAAGAGATGGATTTTCTTTATAATATCTGTAGCCCTTATATTGATGTAATATGTATCCGTTTTCTTCATTTCTCTGCGTGATTTTTTTCGCACGTTTAATCGCATCAATTACATTTAAAAGATTCATTTTCTTCAAACAACGTTTGAAATTGTCTTCTTTTTTATATTCATCCATATTTTCAAATTTCTCACCAAAAATCCGGTTAATTGGCCTGATATACTGCTTTCTGTGCGTGCTGGCAGAACTGCAGTCTGTCCTGTGCAATAGAATCCATAAATCAAACGTAAAATTGCTGTATCCCGATTTGTATTTTATCTGTTTGCCCAATTTTTCTGCCTTCTTCATATGGTCCATCGTTTCCTGAAAATTTCGAACATGAACAGGTTCATCACTTTCATAATCAAAAAAATGGTATACTTCAATTTTTCTTGTGACAGTCAACGTTTTTGCATGTTTTAACGGATTCTTTTTTACAGGGCAGTCAATCGAAACTTTGCAGGCTGATTCTTCTACATTATTAATAAGATCCTGCAGCCATTTCAAATACCATTGTTCTGTTTCTCCCTCCACACTGAAATAATATTTTCTGGTTGGTTTTATTTTTGCCAAAACTACACATCCCCTCCACTCTCCAAAATCTCTTCAAAAATTGGTGTAAAATCAATGTCCTTAATCGCACCATACTGACTGATAAAATATTTCCCCATATAATCCTCATGCCTGCGAACCCCCTTATCACCCGTTGTCCCAAAATCAGAAAGCGCATAGAGAATGCTCTGGTGACTGTCATCATCCCGCTCTACAAACTTAATTTCATCCCTCCTAAAGAGATTTGAATTCAAAAAAACAGGATTATGCGTATTAAAAATTAACTGTGCATGATGGATATTGATGTCATCATTATGAAAAATATTGATAATACTCATTAATGCCATTGGATGAATTGACGCATCAAATTCGTCAACTACCAATGTCCCTCCTGTCAGAATTGCTTTCATCACTAACGGAAACAGATTAATAA
>CANOFI010000198.1 GCA_947565255.1 uncultured Lachnospiraceae bacterium | reverse complement strand
CACTCCGTTTTTTTGTTGTGCGGCCGGCGGTATATCACTGTTTTTTCCCCAACTGCTTTTCCATAAAAAGGCCTGTAAAAAACCAGAGCGGCGCATAATCAAGGCGTACAACTCCTTTCAGATTATATTTTGCCCTGCTGTAATCCCAGGGACAGAAATCCCTTTTTTTTAGCCATGTGCCTGTAAAAAATTCCACGGTAAAAATGCCGAGTGTGTAACAGGCTCCCCGTATGAGCGCCGGCAGATGATACAGCTTTTGAAAAAGCGGAATGAAAATGCCCGCAAGGCCATATATGGGAAACATCCAGATGGAAGTCTGGCCGAACAGTTTCATATCCCGTTTGCGAAAGGCAAGAAAGCCCGTCCACAGGATTTCTAAGCACCAGCCTATAATTCCGCATTGAAAAAATTTGTGTTTCATAATAAAGAGCGTTCCCGAAAGTGGAAAATATATACAATTCATATATGATTTTTAAGGCAGGAACTGGTATTTTTGGAAAATATTTTGTCTTGAAATACAATTTGCTTGCTTTTGGATAGGCCGTGTATTATAATGAGAGAGATTTATAGCAGCTTGGCACCGCCGCCGAAGCGGCATGTTTCAATTATGCGTGAAGCTCTATGAGGCGGCCTATACAGCAGAAAGGTGCGGGATGAAAATGATAAAAAAATACCAGTCGGACAAGCCGCATGAGGAATGCGGAGTATTTGGAATTTATGACTTAGATGGAAATGATGTGGCGTCCACGATTTATTACGGACTGTTTGCGCTGCAGCATCGCGGGCAGGAGAGCTGCGGAATTGCAGTGAGTGATACAGGTGCGGCATGCAGGGTGTCATCCTGCAAAGGCATGGGACTTGTCAACGAGGTGTTTGGACAGGACAGCCTTGAGGCCTTGAAGGGCAATATCGGTGTAGGGCATGTCAGATATTCGACGGCCGGCAGCAGTACCCGTGAAAATGCCCAGCCTCTGGTACTTCATTATGTAAAGGGAACGTTAGCGCTGGCGCATAACGGCAATTTGATTAATGCACTGGAGCTTAAGGAACAGTTGGCATACACCGGCGCCATTTTTCAGACGACCATCGATTCAGAGGTGATTGCCTACCTGATTGCCAGAGAGCGTTTAAACTGTGATTGTGTCGAAGAAGCGGTGGCTCTGGCTATGAAAAAGATTAAAGGAGCATATTCCCTTATTATTATGAGTCCGCGGAAGCTGATTGCGGCAAGAGACCCATTTGGTTTCCGGCCGCTTTGCATCGGAAAACGAGATAATGCTTATGTGGCTGCCTCCGAAACCTGTGCACTGGATGCAATCGGCGCAGAGCTGGTGCGGGAGGTGCTTCCGGGAGAAATTGTAACCATTACGCCGGAAGGGATGCAGTCAGATAAACGGATGTGTCTGCCAAAAGAAAACACGGCAAGATGTATTTTCGAATATATTTATTTTGCGAGACCGGACAGCCGGTTTGACGGAGTCAGCGTATACCAGTCAAGGGTTCTTGCCGGAAAGTGCCTCGCCAGGGATTCCTTTGTGGAGGCAGATCTGGTTGTCGGGGTGCCGGAATCGGGAAATGCGGCGGCGCTGGGATATTCGATGCAGTCGGGTATTTCCTACGGAACAGCATTTGTAAAAAATGCATATGTAGGGCGTACGTTTATTAGTCCTAAACAGAAGAACCGGGAAAGCAGCGTTCAGGTAAAGCTGAATGTTTTAAAAGAAGCAGTTTGCGGGAAACGTGTGATAATGATCGACGATTCTATTGTGCGTGGGACAACCAGTGACCGGATTGTGCGCATGCTTCGGGATGCCGGCGCAAAAGAGGTGCATGTGAGAATCAGTTCCCCGCCGTTTTTGTATCCGTGTTATTTTGGAACAGATGTTCCGGACAGGGAACAGCTGATTGCATATAAGCACAGCGTGGATGAGATTTGTACGATGATCGGCGCGGATTCGCTGGCGTATTTAAAGCTAGAGCGTCTCGGAGAGCTTGTGGAGGGAATGCCCCATTGTTCCGGCTGTTTTACCGGAAGCTATCCGATAGAGCCGCCGAGGGAGAACATCCGGGGAGATTTTGAAAAATAAAGGGCAGCAGGGGCGTAATTGCCGGGTATGCTGCCGCAGAAATATAGAAAATATGCTGGAAAAGATAAGAGAAAAGGAGGATATTATGACTGAAAGATATCAGAGTCCATTATCAGAAAGATATGCAAGTAAGGAGATGCAGTATATTTTTTCTCCCGATATGAAATTCCGCACCTGGAGAAGGCTGTGGATTGCACTGGCGGAGACGGAAAAGGAACTTGGACTTCCGATTACCCAGGAGCAGATTGACGAATTGAAGGAGCATCAGGATGACATCAACTATGAGGTGGCAAAGGAGCGGGAAAAGCTCGTCCGGCATGACGTCATGTCCCATGTGTACGCGTACGGCGTACAGTGTCCGAAGGCAAAGGGAATTATCCACCTGGGTGCAACCTCCTGTTATGTCGGGGATAATACGGATATCATTGTGATGACGGAGGCATTGAAGCTGGTGCGCAAAAAATTGGTCAATGTCATTTCGCAGCTGGCCGCATTCGCGAAACAGTACAAATCCCTTCCGACGCTTGCATTTACGCATTTTCAGCCGGCACAGCCGACAACCGTTGGAAAAAGGGCAACCTTGTGGATACAGGAATTTATGCTCGACTTAGAGGATATCAATTACGTGATTGATACGATGAAGATGCTCGGCTCGAAGGGGACGACAGGTACACAGGCAAGCTTTCTGGAGCTGTTTGACGGCGACCACGAGACGATTAAAAAAATAGACCCGATGATTGCAGAAAAAATGGGATTTTCGTGCTGTTATCCGGTGTCAGGGCAGACCTATTCCAGAAAAGTGGATACGAGAGTGGCCAATGTTCTGGCGGGGATTGCGGCGAGTGCGCATAAGTTTTCCAACGACATCCGTCTTCTGCAGCATTTAAAAGAGGTCGAGGAGCCGTTTGAAAAAAATCAGATTGGTTCTTCCGCCATGGCTTACAAGCGGAACCCGATGCGGAGCGAGCGAATCGCCTCCCTGTCCCGGTATGTGATGATTGATGCGCTGAATCCGGCGATTACGTCGGCAACACAGTGGTTTGAGCGGACGCTGGACGATTCTGCGAACAAACGCCTTTCCATTCCCGAAGGATTTCTGGCGGTAGATGGAATTCTTGATTTGTGCATCAATGTGACGGATGGATTAAAGGTTTATGAGAAAGTCATTGCACGAAGACTGATGTCAGAGCTTCCGTTTATGGCGACGGAAAATATTATGATGGATGCCGTAAAAGCAGGCGGCGACCGGCAGGAGCTTCACGAGAGAATCCGGAAGCTTTCCATGGAGGCAGGCGCGAATGTGAAGGAAAAAGGACTGGAAAACAATCTTTTGGAATTAATTGCGGCGGACTCTGCGTTTGGCATGACAATAGAGGAGCTGGAGGAAAAGATGGATCCGTCAAAATATGTGGGGCGCGCACCGGAGCAGACAGAAGAGTTTTTGAAAGAGGTTGTGGAACCGGCGCTGGCGCCGTTTAAAGATGACATTGGTATGACGGCACAAATTAATGTATAGGGACAGAAAGGCAGGTACAGATAAAATGAAACCGATAAAAGAAGGAAAAGTGCGTGAAATTTATGACAATGGGGACAGCCTGATTATGGTTGCAACGGACCGCATCAGCTGTTTTGATGTTATTTTAAAAAATGATGTGACAAAAAAGGGAACCGTTCTGACACAGATGTCGAAGTTCTGGTTCGACATGACGCAGGATATTTTGCCGAACCACATGATTTCCGTTGATGTGAAGGATATGCCGGAATTTTTCCAGAAGCCGGAATTTGACGGAAACAGCATGATGTGCAAAAAGCTGGAAATGCTTCCGATTGAGTGTATTGTCCGCGGCTATATTACCGGAAGTGGCTGGGCTTCCTATAAAGAAAACGGGACAGTATGCGGGATCAGGCTGCCGGAGGGACTGAAGGAGTCCGATAAACTGCCGGAGCCGATTTATACGCCGTCGACAAAGGCAGAGCTTGGGGACCATGATGAAAATATTTCTTTTGAGCAGAGCATAGAAGTGCTGGAGAAGCTGTATCCGGGAAAAGGAAAAGAGTATGCGGAAAAACTCCGTGACGCTACCATCGCGCTCTATAAAAAATGTGCGGAATATGCATTGAAAAAAGGCATTATCATTGCGGACACGAAGTTTGAATTTGGTCTGGATGAAAAAGGGAACATCGTAGTCGGAGATGAAATGTTAACGCCCGACAGTTCCCGTTTCTGGCCGGCGCAGGGGTATGAGCCGGGACACGGACAGCCTTCCTTCGACAAGCAGTTTGCAAGGGACTGGCTGAAGGCCAATGAGCATGACTGGAAGCTGCCGGAGGATATTGTACAGAAAACGATCGATAAATATTTGCAGGCATATGAGCTTTTGACGGGGAAACCACTGTAGGAGGAGATTGATTATGGAGAAGAATTTAGAGACAAAATATGATCCGAAAAAAATAGAAAACCGTCTCTATGACCAGTGGGTTGAGAGAAGATATTTTCATGCCGAAGTGGACAGGACGAAGAAACCATTTACGATTGTGATTCCGCCGCCAAACATTACCGGAAAGTTGCATATGGGACATGCGATGGACAATACGATGCAGGATATTTTAATC
>CANOFI010000197.1 GCA_947565255.1 uncultured Lachnospiraceae bacterium | reverse complement strand
TTTATTGCCGCGGCAGTATATGTACAGACAGGATGGTATAATTATACGGCAGAAGGAGACGTTTTATCATGCTTAATATTGCGATATGCGAGGACGATAAAAAGGACTGCGACACGCTTTTATCCTGTATCCGCAGCGCATGTGACATGCTGAAGTTAAAAGCCAGGACTACGGTTTTTTCCTGTGCGGAAGATTTTCTGGGCGCGCATGAACAGAATCCTTTCAGCATTGTTTTCATGGATATTTATCTCAACGGAAGCAGCGGAATCCATGCGGTGCAGGATGCCAGTGCAGGAAAGCAGTGCCAGTTCATATTTACCACGGTGAGCAAAGAACATGCGATAGAAGCGTTTTCATTAAATGCCGCGCATTATCTCGTAAAGCCTTTGACCTGCGCTTTGGTCAGTGAAGCGCTGGAACGCTGTCTTTCGAGACTGAAAGAGGAAAGCTCCAGAATTCTTGAAATAAAGACGACACAGGGGGTGGTTCCGATTCCCATTCCCATGGACAGCATTATTTTTGTTGAAGTGTTTAACAATATCTGCGTCATACATACGAAAAATAACAGTTTCCAGACCTATATGTCCTTATCTGCACTGTTTAAGCTTTTGGATCCCGCATATTTTTTGCGGGTGCAGAGAAGCTTTGCTGTCAACATGCACTTTATAGAAAGCTTTTTTTATGACCATATTATACTGCAGAATGGGAAAGAGATTGTCATTTCGCGTAACAGGCGTGCGGAATTAAAGAAACAATACCAGCAGTTTTTATTTCGTTTTGCAAGAGGAGGATAAAAGACATGAAGAGATTTTTTACTGATTTTTTAGGTCATTTAATACAAATAGCGCCGTTTGCGTTTTTATGCCTTTACCCGTTCAACAGGCACTTCCGGTTTTCCAAAAGGAAAACATGTCTGCTTACGGCTCTTCTGGTTACCGGTTCTTCGATTGCCATCGAGTTGACTGTCTTTTTTTCTTCCATCCTGCTGCCTGAGAAAGAAGCCCTGTACTTCCGAATAAGAAATGGAATGTTCTTGTTTGCTATGCTCCTCTGCCTGTTCTGGTATTTTTATGCTGTAAAGGCCATAATGGCAAAAAAGCTGTTTGTTTTATCCTTTATTCTGTCGAATACGTTCACTGTCAATAGCATTTACAATTACTTCTTTGCACACCGCAATGTATCCTCTGCTTCAAACGGCCCTGGCTTCCTCCTGCGTTATTCCCTGGTTCTGTGCGTTTATGTGCCGCTTTTGCTGCTGTTTCTCAAGCGCTTATACATGCCGGTAGAGGAATCGCTGAATGTTAAGGAAAGCAGATACCTGACTGTTTTGTCGGTATTTTTGTCTGTCCTGATGGTGAATGGTGTTTTATTTTTTGACTATGACTTTCTCAGGGCAAATCCGATGGTATTGTTCCTATTCCTGTTCCTTATGGCAGCGGTGATATTTGTATATTTTATTTTCCTGCGCATGTATTATGTGATTCACAAAAGCCATCAGATACAGCAGGAATCCATGCAGATGCAGCACCAGATTGAGCTGCGCGACGAACAGTACCAGAGAATTTATGAAACGATGGAAAACAGCCGGAAAATGCGCCACGACCTAAAACACCATCTGCTCACGCTGAAGGGGTTTCTTGATGATGGCGATATCCTGAAAGCAGAAGAGTATCTGAAACAGTATTTTGAAGATATCCGGAAATATGAAATAGTCAGGTTTTGTGATAACCAGGTTGTCAATATGCTTGTAAGCTATTATTATTCGCTGGCGGGGGAAAACGGCACAGAACTGGCTGTCCATATAAACATTCCAAAAGAATTGTCCATACAGACGCCTGACCTTTCCATTCTGCTCGGAAATCTGCTTGGGAACGCCATTGACGGGACTTCGACGGTTCCCGCAGAAAACCGTACGATTCGTCTGCATATGCTTTGCAGGGGAAATATGCTTGTCGTTACTGTGGATAACAGCTTTGACGGGAAAGCAATACAGAACGCGGCGGGTTATCTCTCCACCAAGCAGGGGCACGGCGGTCTCGGATTAAAGAGCCTTGCGGACATTGCGCAAAAATATGACGGCGGAGCGGAATTTACACATGATGAAAAAGAATTTCACGCGTCTGTGATGCTCTGCATATAGCGCAATGGCGCCGCATGTCAGGGCAGTATTTCCTGAATTCGCTGCATTAAGGTGGCTGTATTTACCGGCTTTAGCAGATACCCTTCCGGTTTCAGGGAGAGGGCCCTCTGGACAAAAGTGCTGTCCTGGACTCCCGTCAGGAAGATGATCGGGATTGAGGAGGTTTCGGGATTGCTTCTGAGTTTTTTCATGACAATAGGGCCGTCTTCCAAAGGCATTTCATAGTCAAGCAGTATCAGGTCAACGGATTTTTTCCGCAGATACTGCAGCGCTATCCGTCCGCTTGTTGCGGTAGCGACATGATAATTGTTATGCAGAATGCCCTGCAGCGCCCTTAACATAACGGGAGAATCATCAATAATCAGAATATGTTTCTTCCAGTCCGTATTTTTTACAGTATCTGTATATACTATGGAATTGTTATGTAAAGGCTTTTTGTCTGTTTCAGATGTCGCTGAATCATTCTGTAAAGACGTTTCTTCTGGTTTCCTGCTGCTATTTTCCGAATTAGAGAATCTCTGGTGTTTGTATTCGTATTTCATATATTTTTTTCCTCTCCTTCATCTGCGTATTAGAGCGTGTCTGAAAATTGATTGATGTCAATCACACTCCAGAGCATTTTTCAAACATCCTGTGGGTTATGAATAAGCTCACAGGTATATTTTTCTTTCAATATATTTATATCTTATCATTGTTTTTACAAGGAACAAACTGCACTTTGCACCAAAAGACAGACACTTTAGCAAATGTTATTTCGGCGGTTAGATGCCGGGAAATTTTACACGAAAGGAATAGAGTTTCTGGTGAAATCTGGTTTTCTTTTTGTATTCGAATCAGCCGACGGGCTGCTGCACCAGACTACGGAGGCATTTTCGCACAAAGAAGGGCAGGACAAGAATGCTGTCTACCCTGAATGCGTTTCATGGAAAGACGCAGGCGACGGTAAATCTTGGCGGCCTATGGAAATGACGAGACTGCATTTTTCCATACGGCAACGTATCAGGATAATCAGATTTCCGGTATTAAGGCGCTTGCGTGTATGGAATTTATGATTGAAGCAGATGTTCCGGGAACGATTCGGAAAGATGCCCCCTATTTCTGGGATGGCTTAAACCGGATGAAAGAAAAGTATCCGCATGTCATTAAGCATGTCAGGGGACGGGTATATAGGATTGGAATTAAGTATGGACAGAATACGAATGGAGAGTATTATACGGTTTGAGGTCTGCAGGCACATGTCCGTGGAATCCCATGTATGCACGATGTTTACAATCAATAATGATGCGGTGTGCAGAATTTATCCGAATTACTGAACAACAGGGGAAGATTTTGACTGGGCGCTGGATGCACTGGATAAGGCGTGCGCCTATGTGCTGGAAACAATGGGAGAGTAGGATTTATTGGAGTTGATGGAAAAAGGGGCTGTCGGTAACATTTGCTGAAAAAAAGCTGCTTCCCGACAGCTTCTGGTACCCTATTCGGATTGCTGTCTTATTCCATATGCTTTAAGCGTTTTTGGAGTGTTGAACAGTTTCAGCGATGAGTCAAGCATCTCCTGTATGTAGTCCCCGTCGCCCATTGTGGAAAAGAAAAGAACCTCTTCTCTCTGAAAGCCGTTTTTTTGAAAGATGGCATCGGGAATTTGTTTCAAATTTTTTTCCAGTACAGAAAGCAGGGTTTGCGCAAACTCCCATTTTTCATCCGACGGACTGCAAAAGTCAATATCCCTGCAGTTATCCACAATATCTACAAGAGGCTGATAGAGAAAATCCGGTTCAAGTCCCTGTTTCCAATCGTAATATTCATTTATGTTTCTGCTGTAATTCCATGTCAGATAAAAGCCATAGAAATCATCGGTTGTAATGAAACCAATTGAACATATGTTCCTTCCCCTGGCAGCATGCAGTATGTGGTCTATTTCATCTGGTAACTTCTGTGAACAAATCTCGCTGAATTTTTCAAACATTTTTGTATCCATCCGATTCCTCCTCGTTTAGCTGAATGCGCTGAATTATACCGTCTTTTTCATATTTTCGCTATAAAATTCATATGCTCTTGTACAGAGCAGGGGACCGAGTTTTTCATCAAAGCTGTCATATGTTTTTTCAAGAAGTTTTTCATCCTCCCCGGTCAGGTACTGTATAATATCTTCATAAGATTTGATTCGTTCATCGTTTTCAAAGCGTGCAAAAACTTTTGTATAGGCAGTGTCAAAAAGTTTGTATATATTGTTGCACTCTGTTTTTTTCAGGCCTGTGTTAGTGTCCGCGATTCTTTTTATACCGCGCATTGCATAAGAATAGCACGTATGCCCCCAGTTAAGAAAAAACGAATCAAAACCGCCGCTATACATATCTGCGGCAAGTTTCCAAAGCGCTGCAATCTCCTGCTCAGCTTCGTCAAGTCTGTTCCAGTCACCGCCATGGTCATTTTCGAGCTTATCATTAAATGCAATCGCGTATTCATTCCACAATTCGTCATAATCCTGCATGTTTTGTTATCCTCCTGTCAATCCCGATTTATAGTAAATAACCTGCAGCGATGAAAAGATAGCTATACAAGCATTTCCTGTTTAATCTTAAATACATTA
>CANOFI010000196.1 GCA_947565255.1 uncultured Lachnospiraceae bacterium | reverse complement strand
AGACGTTGATCTTTCCTATCGAATCCGCAGACACGCCGGAGAAATATAACCGGACTTTGTCAGCTTATTGGAATCCTGCTTTACTTCTGTGACATATCCAATCAGGATTCCCTGTAAATATTTATCACTGATATGCGAAGTCACAATCTGGTCGCCCTGCTGTACATTGTTATCCGAATCCATCAGCTGCGACATCCGAATCACATTGTCATTCATTTTTTCCAAATCTCCGCTGACAATACACATATCCTGGGTGGCCAGGTCCATGGCACTTACATTGTGTGAATCATCAATAATGGAACGGACGGTCGCCCAGTTGGGCCCTACCTCCACAATCCGCCCTACCAGTCCGCTTCCCGCAATCACGTTCATGTCCAGAGCAATTCCATCCTCGCTGCCTTTGTCAATCATAAACGTGCTGAACCAATTCCCGGTATCTTTTCCGTTCACTCTTGCCGCAATTTTATTGTAGCTCGGATATTTCTGGTCCAGTTCATACAAACCCCGCAGGCGGTCTAACTCAAACCGATCCTGGCGAAGCCGGTTATTCTCCATGGTCAGTTCGTCTACCTGACTCTGTAATTTTTTGTTTTTTTTCTGCGCATCCTTTAAGCTTTCAAACTCCTCTTCTTTGCTGCTGAACCACTGCCCGATTTTATTAATTCCGTTCTGCATGGGAACAACTGTATAGCCGGCAACCGCCTTTAACGGTCCCAGTGAAAATTTTGTGGTAAATGTAACCAGCATCATTCCAAGACAAAATACCGTAAATATCAGCAGCAAATATTTACTTGGCAATGACATCTTTGTTCTTTTTTTCATATCCAATCCCCATTTATCCTAATAATAAATCTTTTCTTTCATCTCTGTGGCAAGTTTTGAAAATTCTTTTTCTGCGATGATACGCTCAATTCCGCGGATGACACTTTCATCCGCATTGTTATAAACATTTGCTTCCAGCTCTGTCGCCAGAGACAGCATATCCACCAGCTTTGCGAGATTCGAAGAACCGCCCATCAGATAAATGCCCTCGTCTATAATGTCTGAGGCGAGCTCCGGCGGCGTACGCTCTAAAATCATCTTCGCCGCGTCTACAATAAGCTGGAACTGTTCTTCCATGGCCCGCTCCACCACATCAGCCGAAATCTCCTGCTCCCTGGGCAGCCCGGTCATCACATGCCGCCCAACAATGGTCATAGACTGCGCCGGCTCTGCGTCAAGAGAACACAGCTCTTTTTTCAAAAGCTCCGCCGTTTTTTTGCCGATATTCAGATTATATTCCTTTTTAATCATTGCTATAATGGATTCATCTAACTGGTTGCCGCCCTGCTTGAGCAGCTTGCTAAGTACAATTCCACCTAAGGACAGTACCGAAATCTCTGTCGTATCTGCACCAATGTCAATTACCAGAATCCCCTGGGCGTGATTGACGTCCAGACCAACCCCCAGCGCATCCGCAATGGGCTTCTCCACAAATAATACTTTCCGCTCCTTCGCTCCCGTCATAAGAATCAAATCAAAAAACGCCCTTTTTTCGACTTCCGTAATATCCGTGGGCACCGACATAATATAATTACAGCTTTTTATTGAATGTCCCACGGACTTGGCCAACATCTTTTTCAGAAGAATCTGCATGCTGTCAATATCTGCTATCACGCCGTAATTAATCGGACTGCTCACTTTAATGGCATCAGGTGTTCTCTCAAACATATCAAATGCTGCATCCCCGGTGGCATAAATCGTGTTCCCGCCCTCCATGGCAATCATATTTTTCTCATTCAGCACCTGTTTTTTTGCATAATTATATATTTTGATATTATTTGTTCCCAAATCAATTCCTATTGTATTACCTGCCACTTTTTCCCGCTCCTTACCGCAATAATCCTGCCTCTTTCAGGCTTATATACCGATTGTCCCCAATAATAATATGATCTATTAAGGGGATTCCCATCAAATCACCGCATTCCTTTATCCGCAATGTTGCCGCCGCATCCTCGCGGCTTGGCTGCGGGTCTCCGCTTGGATGATTATGCATCAAAATAAAACACGCCGCATTCCATTGCAATGCTTCTTTCAAAATCTCCCGCGGAAGCAGAAAAGAGGCATTAATCGTGCCGGTAGAAATATGCACCTTGTGAATGAGCGCACATTTACTGTCAAGCAGAAGAACATAACACTCCTCTTTTTCAGCATGACGCAAATCTTCCATATAATATTCTGCAATCTTTGATGGCTCCTTAAAAGAAAGCCGTTCGCTCATCTGCGCTTTTGCAAATCGGCGCGCCAGCTCCGCAACACACTTTAGCTGTATTGCCTTTACTTTCCCCACACCCCTTAACATCATGAGCTGTTCTATGGAGCTGTGGTGAATGCCCAGCAAACCCATCTCCTGCCCATCCGCATGCAGCACTTTTTGTGCAATATCCAGGGAACGTTCTCCTCTCGCACCCGTTCGTATAATAACTGCCAGCAATTCTGCGTCTGTCAGATACTTTGCACCGTAACGGATACATTTTTCATAAGGCCTGTTCTCCGGCGGCATGTCGGCAATCCGGTTTGTATTGTTCATATAACCATCCTTTCCGTAACAGCCCTCTCCCCATTACGCAAAGCATCGGCTTTTCTTTTTCCATTTTTTTACAAACACTCTTTATTTTATCACATTTTTTTTCCTTTGTATACCTATTATTTATTTTTTTCACAATTCTATACCTTTTCGCTCTTAAATCCCGCAGAGAACAGAATATATTACAACAAATAATTCTAAGCTGGCTTTCCTGAATTATATTTTTCACATTCTTCCCCTCACCCGGGAAAATTCAGACAACAATTTCTGCCCGTAAACGACTCATTGGAAATATATTTTTATAATTTAACATCTGTCTGCATCGTTCTCCTCATGAAAAATGGCTATGCGTTTCCACATAGCCATTTGTACAGTAACTGCATAAAAGTTGCTAACCTATATTAATGTCTCCAGCGTCGTCCGGATGGCTTTGATAAAATCCAGACTGTTCAGAATCACCGGATTCTCACAGGTAGAAATCAGAGAGAGACTCTTTGTCATCTTTCCGTCCTCAACCGTCTTAATGCAGGCCTTTTCCAGCTTGTCCGCAAATTCCTTAAGCTCCGGTATGCTGTCGAGTTCTCCTCTTTTTCTCAGCGCGCCTGTCCATGCAAAAATAGTGGCAATCGAGTTTGTCGAGGTTTCCTCTCCTTTTAAATGCTTATAATAATGCCTCTGTACCGTTCCATGGGCAGCTTCATACTCATACACCCCGCTCGGCGAAACGAGCACGGATGTCATCATCGACAAATCGCCGTATGCCGTAGCTACCATATCCGACATCACGTCTCCGTCATAGTTTTTGCATGCCCATATAAATCCGCCCTCCGAACGGATAACTCTCGCTACCGCATCGTCAATCAGCGTATAGAAATATTCAATTCCCAGTTCGTCAAATTTCGCCTTATACTCGGCATCAAAAATTTCCTGGAAAATGTCTTTAAAATTGTGGTCGTATTTTTTCGAAATGGTATCCTTTGTTGCAAACCACAAATCCTGCTTTGTATCGATGGCATAGCCAAAGCATGCCCGCGCAAAGCTTGCAATCGACTTGTCCGTATTGTGAATACCCTGTATGATTCCGGGCCCGTCAAACGCATGGATCGTCTCCCTTATCTGTGTTCCGTCCCCGGCGGTGAACACCAGTTCTGCTTTTCCGGCGCCCGGAACTTTTATTTCGACATTTTTATACACATCGCCGTAGGCATGACGGGCAATCGTAATCGGCTTTGTCCAGTTGTTCACATACGGAACAATCCCTTTTATCAGAATCGGCGCCCGGAACACCGTTCCATCCAAAATTGCACGGATGGTCCCATTCGGGCTTTTCCACATTTCTTTTAAATGGTATTCCGTCATTCTGGCCGCATTGGGCGTGATGGTTGCACACTTTACCGCTACTCCGTACTTTTTGGTTGCCTCGGCAGAATCAACCGTTACCTGGTCATTCGTCTCGTTGCGGTGCTCCAGTCCAAGATCATAATATTCCGTTTTTAACTCTATGAAAGGATTCAGAAGCTCATCCTTAATCATTTTCCACAAAATTCTTGTCATTTCGTCTCCGTCCATCTCTACCAGCGGAGTTGTCATCTTAATCTTTTCCATGTTCCATCATCCTCCTGACCAAACTCTATATTGTTCCAAATGCTATCTTATCAGATATGCGATTTCTTGTCAATCTGCTGTTTTCGTAATTTTGGAAAACCATTTCAGGTCCATAACATTTATAATAATCTGCTGCAAAATCGGAAATACAATAACATTTGCCGCTTCGAGCACCGCCATAACCAAAAGTCCTTCTATGCCGATGCCTGTGATAAAAAACACATTTCCGGCCAAAAATACCGCCCCCGCAAACAACGCAACCAGACTGATATAGAGCGCTGTGCGGAGCAGATTAAACGGGTAACAGATCCGGAACAGAATAATCGCAAATACCAGCGCGCACATATACGTTGTCAGAGTGGAAATGCCGGCTTTATTGAATCCAAGCAATACTCCGGCAATCACACAGGCAATCACATTTGCCGACATTAAAATGCCTCCCGGAAGAGCAATTCGGAAAATTTTCCGCAAAAATCCCTTTGACACGCGGTCATAATTGCTTTCAAGCGCCAGGATAAAGGATGGGATTCCAATACAAATCCCGCTGATTAAGGACATCTGTAT
>CANOFI010000195.1 GCA_947565255.1 uncultured Lachnospiraceae bacterium | reverse complement strand
GATACGGCATCGAGCGGAGCGGGGCAAATCAATAAATTAAATGCAGAATTCTCCGATACAAGCAAAACCATGTATGAAGGAACAGAAGTATCCGGAAGCGAGGTGCTTAACGTCGTTCGTAAATTTCAGGATGAATCCGTTGGAATTCTGGTAAAAACAAATAAAGGAAGTACCTATTACATTTACCAGTTTGAGCCTGAGGGAGGAAAATTAGGGCAAAAATCACAATCCGATTATAAACTTGCCCAGAATGAATTGAGCGACAGCTATATTAACCCAAATGGAAGATTTGAGGGTGGTGTGGTAAGAGATTGCAACGGTACAATAACAGGTCTTACATTTACACAAAAGTAGGTGCTGTATGAAGCAGGGATTAGAGGGGATGCATATGGCTATGGCGGCAGTTTTGTTTCTGTTGTTCGCATATGGTCTGTATGTTATGGACTGGCAGTTTGAAAACAGCAGACAAATTCTTGCACGGCGGTTTGGTGAAGAGAGAGTGCTTTTTCAGGACAGAAAAGTAAGATAGGAAAAGGGGGATGGGGAGGTGGAACATGCATTTGGCAAAGTAGCGGCTATTCTGGCTGCAGCGGTTTTGTTTTTTTTCCTGCCGTCTGTAATTGCAGTGCAGAGGCAGGAAGCGGTGATACAGCTTTATGTATGGGAAGAAACTGTCCGGATGGTTGATACCGTGCGGAATATGGGGAGTCTTTCAGACCGGCAGTATGAGCAGTATCTGTCGAATATAACGGCTGTACTGGACGGTGCAGAAATTACAATGGTACATACAGCGGATGCAATTCATTGTGAGCAGGAGGGGCTGGAGACGGTTCAAAAGGTGGTTTCGGAAGAACAGATTATAGAGGTTCTGGAGCAGTCGGGACGTTACGTGTTCCAGAAAGGAGATTTTTTCCGGGTTGCGGTCCGCAAAAAATTTCCGGGACTGGCAGAACGGGTTTTGCATGCTTTTTCTTTCAGTGAACAGTGGGATCCTGCCGTCTATGTGTATTATGGGGGGAGTGTGCGGTATGAGGATTGAGCATTGGTGTATGATTGCGGCGGGCTGTATTCTTTTGTCCAATACCGGCTGGAGCTTAAAATGGCAGCTGGACCGGCAGCTGGAATATACCCGGTGCTGTTATAATCAGATGGCAGATAATGCGGTGGAGGATGGACTGCAGGCTGGATTGGTCTATAGGGACGGGGAAATCTTTCTGGATGAGGAAAAAGCCGTTCGGGAATTTGAGACAAATCTTCTTAAAAGCTTTGACGAGTCAAAGGAAAGCCCGGGCGGAATAAGGCTGCTTAACTGCATAAAATGTCTGGTAATATTAAAAAAAGAGGAGTTTGTTGTCCGGGCAAATGGAGAGACGAAGCGTTACGCATATGGAAAATCCCCGATAGATAGGGTCAACACAAAAATACAGGAGGAACTGCACAAAAATACAGATACAAAAAAGTATCAGGTGGATTTTCCGGTTGTAAGGGAAGATGCGTGTCATACTCTTCATGGAATCAGCATGGTTTGTGTCATGCATTTTCCTAAGATTCTGCCGTTTGAACAAAAGGGGGACCGGTATTTTGTATCAGCCGCGCGGGTAAAAGAAAGACCGGACTTTCTGGAAGAGATCGAATGCAAATAGACAAATGCCGGCGGTTGTGCTAAAATAAAATGAAAAAATGTTATGAATATCAGCAAAACAGGAGCAGAAAGGAAGCCGGGAATGGATAATCAGGAAAAGTTTATTGAGATGATACAGGATGTTGTTTCTATGGCAAAAATAAATAACCGGGAAGTAACAACGGAGTTTTTGGGAGAATTTTTGCAGGAATTGCAGCTAAGCGGTGAACAGATGGAATTTGTTTATCAGTATCTTATGCAGGAAAATATTAAAGTAGTGGGATATCAGGCGGCAGCTCATGCGAAGGCAGATAATGAAAAACGTGTGGAAGCAGAACAGGACTTGTCAAAAAAAGATGGTTTTGAGGGGGAAACAACACAGGAAAGTGAATATCTGGAGCTGTATTTAAAAGAAATCAAGTCTGCAGGAAGCTGCAACCAGGTGGAAAAAGCCTGGTACGAAAAAGCGGCGCAGGGGGATGAACATGCGAAAGCATTTGTTATAGAACAAAAGCTGGCAAGGGTTGCACAATTTGCGAACCAGTTTGCAGGTCAGGGGATTATGAAGAATGACTTAATCGGAGAGGGGAATGTCGGTTTATTACTCGCAGTAGAGCAGCTTTCAGAGCATCCGGGAGAAGAGGAGCAGTTTATTGACCAGGAAATAGAAAAAAGCATGCTCCAGGCCCTTGACCAATACAGGGAGGAAAAAAGAGAGGACCGGAAACTGATAAAAAAAGCGGAGAATCTAAAAGAAAAAATGGAGCGTTTAGAGGAGGATCTGGGTGGTAAGATGACAAGTGATGATGTGGCCCGCTATACTGGAATGGATTTGGAAGAGATTCAGGGAATACTGCGTATAACAGGAGATAGTGCGGATGGACAGGAATGAACAAATGACAATTTGTGAAAAATATACAATAAAATATAAAAATCAGATTGTTTTATATACAGTTTACCTTAAATTTAGAAAAAGTTCATCGGATGTAAATTGACAGATTTCTTTTTGCTTTGTATAATAATTATGTGGGGAAAACAAAGAAAAGAGGTGTTAATTATGGGAACTTTGAGGGAAAGGTTCCGCAATTTCATGCAGGGAAGATATGGAGTTGATACACTGTCAAAGGTGTTGATAGGAATCGCTTTTTTACTGGCTGTACTATCCATTTTTTTTGGAAGAATCTTTTATCTGCTTGGAATATGCCTGCTTGTATATGTATACTTCAGAATGTTTTCCACAAATTATGAAAAGCGTTACAAAGAAAACCGGGCATTTATTAATTACAAAAACCGTATTCTGGCATTGAGGCGGCGCTGGAAGAATCGATTGCGAATGAGAAAGACGCATCATATTTATACCTGTGCAAAATGCAGACAGAAAATACGGATTCCAAAAGGCCGCGGGAAGATTATGATTACCTGTCCGAAGTGTAAATATGAATTTATTAAGAGAAGTTAGAATTTGGTTTTTATATGTGAAAAGGACACCTGTAAGTTTGGGGTGTTCTTTTTTCGGATTCGGCAATTGGGAAAGGTTTATCTGGAGTGACGAGTTTGAACAAGAGTGTTGTAGATGCTTATTTTTTTGGATGAGAGAAAGGAACGAAGGATGAAGGTATTTTTGGTATATCTGGTTTTTATTAATATTCTGACATTTGCAGTATATGGGACGGATAAGGCAAAGGCGAAAAAACATGCGTGGCGTATACCGGAAAAAACATTGCTGTTTCTGGCTGTTTTAGGCGGAAGTGTCGGTGCGTGGCTTGGAATGCGGATATTCCGGCATAAGACGAAGCATGTTAAATTTGTTGTCGGGGTTCCGGTGATTTTTTTCCTGCAGGCAATCGCTGCGATGGCCATATATTTTTATCGTTGCTCGTAAAACCATTGCATATAAAATTAATTCATATAAAACCATTAAATATAAAATCATCGCATAGAAACAATGGAACGCAAGCCATTTGAAAAAGTAAGTGTACATTTTGTAAAAAATAGGTTATAATGCTAAATAGTGGCAATGTATTTTGAACGTTCCCCATTGGAGGAATGAATAAAAACCGGTGCTGTGCAATGTACACAAAGGCCGGGGAAAGAGGATATTATGCAGGTTGAACAATTACAGCAATATGAAGTCCTGGAAAAAAGAGAAATAAAGGATATTAAATCCGTCTGCTACACCGTGAGACATAAAAAAAGCGGAGCAAGGCTGGCGCTGATATCCAATCAGGATGACAACAAAGTTTTTTATATCGGATTTCGTACTCCCCCGGAGGATTCCACGGGACTTCCGCATATTCTGGAGCATTCGGTGCTGTGCGGTTCGAAGCAGTTTACGGCAAAGGATCCGTTTGTAGAACTGGCAAAGGGGTCGCTGAACACCTATTTGAATGCCATGACGTATCCGGACAGAACGGTATATCCGATAGCAAGCTGCAATGAGAAGGATTTTCAGAATCTGATGCATATTTATATGGATGCGGTTTTGTACCCCAATATTTATGAGCGGGAAGAGATTTTCCGACAGGAGGGGTGGCATTATGAATTGGATGCTGCAGACGGAGAATTGACTTACAACGGCGTGGTTTATAATGAGATGAAAGGCGCTTTTTCTTCGCCGGAGAGCGTGCTGGAGAGGGAGATTATGAATATGCTGTTTCCGGACAATGCATATGGGGTGGAATCGGGCGGAGACCCAAAGGTGATTCCACAGTTGAAATATTCTGAATTTTTATCGTTTCACAGCCGGTATTATCATCCGTCCAACAGTTATATTTACTTATATGGCGACATGGACATGGCCCAAAAGCTGCAGTGGTTAGATGAAGCATATTTAAGCAAATTTGATGCGATGGAAATATCCTCACAAATCAAAGAGCAAAAACCATTTGATGAGATGAAAGAATATTTCAAAAAATACCCTGTAACAGAGGAAGAAAGCGAAGAGGACAATACGTATTTATCATACAATAAAGTAATCGGCTGTTGTCTTGACAAGGAGTTAAGTGTTGCTTTCCAGGTGTTAGACTATGCGCTTTTGTCCTCACCGGGTGCACCGATTCGGCGCGCTTTGATTGAGGCCGGCATTGGAAAGGACATTATGGGTTATTTTGAGAACGGGGTTTGCGGTTACATTCTTGATGGATTTGCAG
>CANOFI010000194.1 GCA_947565255.1 uncultured Lachnospiraceae bacterium | reverse complement strand
AGCACAAAATAGAATTAAAGAAATTAATAGTGATGAGAAATTGGAGGGGCATATTTTATGCGCATGTATGATTTGATTCAAAGAAAACGAAACGGCGGTGTGCTCTCAGACGACGAAATCCACTATATGATTTCAGGCTTTACAAACGGTGAAATTCCCGATTATCAGATGTCTGCAATGCTGATGGCAATATATTTCAAAGGATTAAACGAAAAGGAGACTCTTACACTGACCCTGGAAATGGCCCACAGTGGAGATATGCTCGACTTATCGCCTATTCAGGGGAAAATTGTCGATAAGCACAGCACCGGCGGAGTCGGCGACAAAACTTCCCTGATTCTTGCCCCCATGGTTGCGGCATTCGGAGTTCCCGTTGCCAAAATGTCAGGGCGCGGACTCGGGCATACCGGCGGCACTATTGATAAATTAGAAAGCATTCCCGGCTTCTCCACAACACTGACCATAAACGACTTTATTCGCAATGTAAATGAAATCAAGCTGGCGCTTGTCGGACAGACCCAAGACCTGGCGCCTGCTGATAAAAAATTATATGCGCTCCGGGATGTTACCGCAACCGTTGACCAGATTTCCCTCATTGCCGCAAGCATTATGAGCAAAAAGCTGGCTTCCGGCGCGGATGCCATTGTCCTGGACGTGAAAACCGGGAGCGGCGCTCTGATCAAGCGCGAAGAAGACTCCATTACACTCGCCAGAACAATGGTAAAAATCGGAAAGAGAGCCGGGCGAAAAACCTCTGCTGTTATCTCTGATATGGATCAGCCTCTTGGCTATTGTATTGGAAATGCCCTGGAAATCAAAGAAGTAATTGAAACGCTGAAAGGAAACGGACCAAAAGACTTGACTGAGCTTTGTCTTGTACTGGGCGCTCAAATGCTCTTTAATGTGGATGCAGTCTCCTCCATAGAAACAGCCATGGACCAGTTAAGAGAACTCATAGACAACGGCTCCGCCCTGAAAAAATTTATTCAGTTTGTAAAAGCACAGGGCGGCGACGAGACAGCCATTCATGATACCTCTCTGCTTCCCTCCGCCTCCATAACGGAAGATATCCCAGCCCCTGGCGAAGGCTACATTATCAAAATGCACACAGATGCAATCGGGGCCGTCTCCATGATTCTCGGAGGAGGACGCCAGACAAAGGACAGTCCCATTGATTTATCCGTTGGTCTTGTGCTCCATAAAAAGACCGGCGAATTTGTTAAAAAAGGAGATATTCTTGCCACTCTGCACGCTAATGACCCAAAAAAACTGCTGGCAGCAAAAGAAAAGCTTCTGGAGGCATACAAAATTGCCGCCTTCCAGCCGTCGCTGCCGCCCCTGATTCACGAAATTATTCTGTAGCCGAAAAAAGAAGCCATTGCAAAAATTTGTACTTTTTTGCAACGGCTCTTTTCTTTTTTATCTTCCTTCTTGACTTTTTAACAGGTCTTCTACGAAAAATAAAAACAATCTATCTATCGTTTCTGCTTTTTAAAAGAATCAAATGTATCCAGATTCAACGCCACTCTTAAAATTTTCTGTGCATCCTTCAGCTCAATCGAGCCATTTCCATCAATATCTCCGGCTTTCTTTTGCTTTTCTGTTGCACTCATCAGGTTCAACGCTATTTTTAATGCCAGCTGGGCATCTGCCAGGGTAATTTTTTTATCATCATTCATATCGCCTACCATAAACTCGTCCCCTGTTACTGCACCGCCTGTCGTGACAACAATTTTACATTGTGCTTTAAATCCACCGTTTATAGTAGTAACAGTAACCGTAGTCGCCCCGGCCGTGACTCCCGTCACAAGTCCTGTCTGGTCCACCAGTGCAATAGCACTGTCGGATACCTGCCAGACAACATTTTTATTTGTCGCATTTTCCGGCAGAACCTGCGTATGCAGCTGTGCAGTTTTTCCTGCCTCCACGCTCTTTTCCGCTTCAACAGCCACACCGCTTACATAGACATCCGGCTCCTGTATTTTAATCGTTACTCTCTTTTTCGTCTCCTGGGCTCCAATACGGTTTCCCATCAGCCTGGCTGTTGCTGTAATAGGCGCATTTCCGGTAATATTGGCATGCAGCAGTCCTTCAGCTGTCAAATCAAGCTTTAAATTAGTGGTTGACCATATCACGCTTTCATCTATCAGTTCTCCCGGAGTTACATCTGCCTGAAGCTGAATGATATCGCCCTTGTATACGGTTTTCGGTAAATTTGTAATTTCCACACTTGCCGGAAGCTGTTCTACCGTAACGTCACAGTAAGAACTAAGTCCGTTTGGCGCTGTCACCGTAATTCTTGCTGCTCCGCGGGATACCGGCATCACCTGTCCACAGTCATTTACAGCAGCAACATCCGGATTGCTGGATTCCCACTTGTACGTATTTTCATCCTGTGTTGTATTGTAAGGCAAAGCTTTAACAAGCAGCTGCATCATGCCTTCTTCCTTAAAAATAAGAGCTTCTTTTTTCGTAATTTCAAGGCTGGTCAGAGGGATTTCATCTGTATCTTCAAGGGCCATCTTATATTCCCTGTCATACTCCGTTTTCAGCCAGTCCTCCGCAGACATTTTTACTTTGCGGAATCCGCTGTATGTTTCTATATTTTCTTTTACATCCTCTAACGGGAAGGTCTGATAAGCATATGGCAGGGTTGTAAGACTTTCCCCTGATACGGCATTGTTTTCCTGTCTCCATTTCCAGTTTCCGATAATAGCCTGGGCGGCCTTGCGGTCCCCTTTTACCGTCTCATCCCAATAGCTCTGTGATTCAATAAACGGATTATTTCCATTGTTATCCCAGCTGGAGCCTGTATAAACCTCTTCGGAACCATATTTCTGCACACTGGAATTGACAATCAGGGCATAATTATATTTCCAGATATTCTGATACCCATCTGAAATATTTCCTCCGTTCGGATGGTAAGCCGTTCCCGTAATCGGTCCCTGCGTCCCGTAATATACACAGGTATCCGCCGCAACCGAAGCCCCGTCGCGGGCATCCAGTGCACGTGTCAGGGTGACACATTCATAACCCGCATCTTTAATCTGCCGGGAAATCGTTTTCCCGGTTCCCTTCGGGTCCGAATTTAAGAGCGCATTGATTTCTGCCAGATCCCAGTCATCCACATAACAGTTGTATAAATGACCAATTCCGCACCTCACCATCGGAAGCCTCTGTCCAATATCGGAATATTTGTTATAAGCAAGCGTCAGACGGACTCTCTCGTTTGCATCCATCTTATCATAATTCGGCGCAGCATCCGGGTCATTTTTGGTCAGCCAGCTGTCCTTATCCCCTGCACCGCACAGATGACATTTGTCATGCTGGCTCATATACTTCATAATCTGTTCCGGAGTCAGTCCGTTGTCTCTCATAATCTTATAAATACCAAAAGACTGCACCGAAGCATCCTGCTTATTCTGCTGATATAACTGCTCCAAATACATAGCTGTCTTGTAGTTGGTGCCGCCTCTGCCCATATCAGAATCCCCTACATCACACCATGACAGGGTAATCCCCGATGAACCGTTTTCAACATCCACATTTCCGTCAAATGCATTATCAAAGGAACAGTGGTCAATCCAGACATTCTTACAGCCATTCAGCTTTATATTTGTCCAGCCGGTTCTTTTCCGATTGCCGCTTCCGCCCGTAGAAGCAAATCCAGATACTGTTTTGTCATCCCATTCCCACATTCCGCCAAAGGAAAGATTGCGGATTATCAGGTCGTTTACGTCAGAATTAAACTTTATTTCCGCATGACGGATTTTATTACCAGTTGTCGAAAAAATAGTGAGTCCGTCGATTTGGTTGATGGTCACGACGGAAATCCCTGTCTCAATCAGAATGGGATTGCCTACCGGTTTTTTTGTATTGCTTGTAGACTGCTCATATGGCTCAATAAAACCATATTTTCCACTATAAAGCTCCTTCACTTCATCCGACAGCTCATTCCAGCCAAGGTTTAAATCTGCGCGCAGCTCAATCACCTTGACCTCACCATATTTTGCTCTCTGAACCGCTTCAAAAAACTCCATTTCATTTGTTACAACGGCATACTGCTCATCGCCTTCCTGAAACTCTGAGCGGTCATTTACCCTGCCCCTGGCAAACCCGGTAACCGAGAAAAAGCTTCCGTTCAACGAGTCTTCATCCACCATTGTTCTTTCTGTACCCGGGATTTCTGTCACACCGGTCCCCGCTTCATCCTGGGCCTTAACATCTGCCGTCAGATTGCACAGCGCAAAATTAACCGACAAAATTCCCGAAAAAACAGCTGCCAGTACTTTTTTCCTGCTTAACTTCATTCCTCTCTACTCCTTTTCTTTTTATTTTTATAGGTTCTTTTTAAAATATATCCGAATAAAACAATTACCACACCGGCAAATACTGCAATGCCATACTTTATCATATGATTCTGGAAATCATCCTTTTGACTCTCTTTATCATCCGCACTAACCTGCGTCTTCTCTGACGGTTCCCTTTTTTCTTTTGCAGCACGGCTGTTTAATTCGCCTTCAACGCCGTCGCCAGTCACAACAGCATGCGCGGAAACCGGTTTTACGGATTGTAAAAGCTCCTTATCTTCTGTCTGTTCCAGAGCATCCTGCCCATAAGGCGAAGCCGTCTGCATGAACAGGGGGTTTTCTTTATTTTCCTCATTGCCGGATACTGCCGTTTTTCGGGGCGCTTCAGAAATCAAACCGCCTGCAGCAGAATTGTCCGTTCCCTCCTGTTCAACAAAAAAAAGACGTCCTGTTCCAAGGACGTCAATCACGCG
>CANOFI010000193.1 GCA_947565255.1 uncultured Lachnospiraceae bacterium | reverse complement strand
ATTATAACCATACAATCTTTGAAATTATGTCTGATTCTTCAGTCTTCGGCGGCAGTTTCAAATTCTTATAGCCAGTTGCACTAATGTACTGACTACCGGGTCGGCACACCGGCAGTCTGGCAGAATAGGATACCATTCAATTAAAGGAGGATTTCTTATGTTATGTAATCAATGTGGTTCACAGATCCCGGATGATTCAAATGCATGCCCGAACTGTGGCGCACCGACAAATGCAAACTGGAACAATACACAGGGACAGCAATTCGGTCAGGGACAGCCGTTCGGCCAGGGGCAGCAATTCAATCAGGGACAGCCGTTCGGTCAGGGACAGCCGTATGGTCAGCAAGGCGGATTCCGGGCACCAATCGCTCAGAAGAACATTGCAACCTGGATTATCTTATCTATTGTCACGTGTGGTATTTGTGGAATCATTTGGTATATTAATATGGTTGATGATGTCAACGCGGCTTCCCAAGAGCCAAATGCAACTTCCGGAGTTGTTGTTTTCTTCCTGGGTCTCGTTACGTGTAACATCTACAACCTTTACTGGATGTACAAAGCCGGCGAACAGCTGAATCGTGCAAAAGCGCAGCGCGGTATGATGGCAGACCAGAATTCCGGTCTGATTTATCTGCTTTTAACAATGTTTGGCCTGGGAATTGTCGCTTATGCATTAATCCAGAATGAATTAAATAAAATGGCTACATGCTAATCAGAACAAATACATAATTGTGTTTTTGCCCCAAAATAAAGTTGTCAGGAGTGTAGAACGAAGGAAAATCTCAAACTATTCATACACAACTATAGAATACTTACATATTAATTTAAAAAGGCTGTTGCAAAAATTACCACCAATACAACAATATACAGACCACAACATCTTGTGGTACTATATATTGTATGTAAATGGGATTTCGCAACAGCCTTTTTTCTTTTTAATATTCTATTTCTAAAAATATTGCATGTTCTATTTCATGGCATCCACAGCTGCCCGCTCAATGGCAAGCCCCTTTGTATATCTCTCAATAAACGTATTAAACCCTGCTACATCCTCCGGCACCGGTTCCAGCTTTGTCCCGGTATCTCCGGCAAATACCCTTTCATTCAGAAAATCAGAAAGCGACTGTCCTTCTGCCTTTTGCAGCATATAGGAGGCCAGAAGCGCAATTCCCCATGCGCCGCCCTCACCGGCTGTCTCCATAACCGAAACCGGCGTATTGATGGCGCCGGCAAGAATTCTCTGTCCGACTCCCTTTGTCTTAAACAATCCGCCATGGCCATAGATCTGGTCAAGCTGCACGCCTTCCTGCTTCATCAGAATATCCAGCCCCGTCTTTAACACGCTCAGCGACGCATACAGATGGGTTCTCATAAAGTTTGCAAGCGTCAGCCTGCTCTCCGGCATTCTTGCAAAAAGCGGACGTCCCTCTTCAAAATGTGTGACATGCTCGCCGGAAAGATAATTATACGCCAGCAGTCCGCCGCAGTCCGCATCTCCTTCCAGTGCCTTGCCGTATAAAGTACCAAAAAGCTCATTCATGTCCACCTGCATACCCATGGCATCTGCAAACTCCTTAAACAGATTGACCCACGCATTCAAATCCGATGTACAGTTGTTACAATGCGCCATCGCCACCAGATCCCCGGACGGGGTTGTTACAAGGTCAATTTCTTCATATACCTTTGACAATTCTTTTTCCAGAACAACCATGCCAAATACCGATGTTCCGGCAGACACATTTCCAGTACGGCGCGCAACGCTGTTTGTTGCCACCATTCCGGTTCCGGCATCCCCCTCGGGAGGACACAATGGAATGCCCGCCTTTAATCTGCCGGACGGGTCTAACAGCTTTGCGCCTTCCTGTGTCAATGCCCCTGCATCTTCGCCTGCCGTCAGCACCTGCGGCATAATCTGGGCTAATTTCCACCCAAATCCTTTCTCTGAAATCTTTTCATCAAACTGGGAAATCATTCGTTCATGAAATTTTCCGGTTGCGATATCAATCGGAAACATGCCGGATGCCTCCCCGACACCAAGCACTTTTTTTCCGGTCAGCTTCCAGTGAATGTATCCTGCCAGTGTTGTAAAATAAGAAACCTCTGACACATGCTCTTCTCCGTTCAAAATAGCCTGGTATAAATGAGCAATGCTCCACCTCTGCGGAATGTGATACTGGAAAAGCCCGGTCAGCTCCTCCGAGGCCTGCTGGGTAATGGTATTTCTCCATGTACGGAACGGAACCAACAGCTCGCCCTGACTGTCAAATGCCATATACCCATGCATCATACCGCTGAAGCCAATGGCTCCGAACGTCTCTAGCATTACGCCGTACCGGTTTTCCACATCCTTTACCAAATCGGCATAACATGCCTGAAGCCCGCTCCAGACTGCATCCAGACTGTACGTCCAGATATTGTTATCCAACTGGTTTTCCCATTCATGGCTTCCCGAAGCAATGGGATTGTTCGTTTCGCCAATTAAAACGGCCTTGATTCTTGTCGAACCAAACTCAATTCCAAGCGCGGTCTTTCCATTCACAACTGCCTGTTTCACATCACTCATTTTTTCATCCTCCTTAACTCTCTTGCTGATTCATTTTTGCTGCTTCCTTTGCTTCCTGTGATTCTTCTAATTTTTCACCGGTCATCCGTTCAAAAATCTCCATAAACTCTCTTCCGCTTATCGTTTCCTTTTCAAACAGAAAGGCCGCAATTTCATCTAAACACTCCCTGTTGCTATAAAGCAGCTTCTTTGCTTCTTCATAGCGTTCCTTTAACAGCTCCATCACTTCCCGGTCAACCGATGACTCGGTCTCCTCACCGCAGTTTACCACGCGGTGCGGCTCCAGATAGCGGTCTTTTATCGTTTCCAGAGCAACAAGGCCAAACTTCTCAGACATGCCGTACTGTGTAATCATGGCTCTTGCAATGGCCGTTGCCCGTTCAATGTCATTGGCTGCGCCGGTTGTTACCGTATCGAACACCAGTTCTTCTGCCGCCCGCCCCGCAAGCAGCGTCAGAAGCTCTGCATCCAGCTCATCCTTGGTCTTCATATATTTTTCTTCCTCAGGCACCTGCATTACATATCCTAAGGAACCCATCGTTCTCGGAACAATCGTAATTTTCTGCACCGGCTCCGCATGCTTGGTCAGCGCCGTCACAAGCGCATGGCCGACTTCATGGTATGCAACCGTCTTCTTTTCCTGCTCATTCAGCACACGGTCCTTTTTCTCCTTTCCGGCAATCACGACCTCGACCGATTCAAACAAGTCTGCCTGCGAAACAACCCTTCTTCCATTCTTAACCGCATTGATTGCCGCCTCGTTAATAATATTGGCAAGGTCGGACCCAACCGTTCCAGCCGTGGCAAGGGCAATCGCATTCAAATCCACCGTATCATCCATCAGCACGTTTCTGGCATGCACGCGCAGCGTATCCACACGCCCTTTCAAATCCGGCTTATCTACAATGACACGCCGGTCAAAACGCCCCGGTCTTAACAGCGCTTTATCCAGCACATCCGGCCGGTTCGTCGCCGCCAAAATCAAAAGTCCTTTGGACGTGTCAAACCCATCCATCTCGCTTAACAGCTGGTTTAAAGTCTGCTCGCGCTCATCGTTGCCTCCATAACGGCTGTCACGGCTCTTTCCGATGGCATCAATTTCATCAATGAAAACAATACACGGCGCCTGGGACTGCGCCTGTTTAAATAAATCTCTGACCCTTGACGCGCCGACACCGACAAACATTTCGACAAAATCAGAGCCGGACAGGGAGAAAAACGGGACCTTTGCTTCCCCTGCCACTGCCTTTGCCAGCAATGTTTTTCCAGTTCCCGGCGGCCCGATTAACAGGGCACCTTTCGGAAGCTTTGCGCCGATCTGGACATATTTCTGAGGAAAATGCAAAAAATCTACCACCTCCTGCAGAGACTCCTTCGCCTCATCCTGTCCAGCAACGTCCCGGAAAGTGACACCTGTAGATTTCTCAACATAAACCTTCGCGTTGCTTTTTCCAACGCCCATAATTCCGCCGCCTCCGCCTCTCGACATTTTTCTCATCAAAAAGCCAAACAAAAGCCAGATAAGCAGAATCGGCACGGCATACATCAGAATCAGCTCAAACAAGGTTCCTCCGGTATCCTGAATTTCTGCCTTTACCTTCACATTCTGCTTTTTTAACATCGGAACTAAATCCTCATCATTGATGTATCCCGTATAATATTTCATCTGTCCGATTGTGGAAAGCCGCTGTTTTTCTTCTTTCAGCGTAATGACGATGCGGTTTGAACTCTCAAAGCTGACTGTGTCCACTTCCCCATCCTCCAGCATTTCCCAAAACTCGTCATAGCTGATTTCTTTCGTCGTTGCACTCTCATAAAAACTGCTGAAAAAACTAATTCCCAGCCCGGTAACAAGCGCAAATATAATAAACGCAATCAATGTATTTCTTTTTTGCGAATTTCGATTGTCACGATTTCCATTCGGGTTATTCTGGTTTGGTTCCATCCTGTTCCTCCTTCTTATGTGCTCTTCTCATTATATCTACTGTTTTTCTATAAATCAATAGAAATACTGTGAAAATTTGCTCACAATTGCTAAATTAATTCAGGAAGCTAAAATTTTAAAGCCATTTTGATGGTTTCTTTACATGTTTTCTTCTGTATTATCAAAATGCAGTAGAGCCTAACACTTTTTTACCATCTTTTAAAAGTTACCGGTTTTTTATGGATTTTCCACAATGTCC
The DNA here is from genome assembly GCA_947565255.1 of uncultured Lachnospiraceae bacterium. Taxonomy (GTDB): domain Bacteria; phylum Bacillota; class Clostridia; order Lachnospirales; family Lachnospiraceae; genus JAAVZI01. The sequence goes on along the minus strand of CANOFI010000193.1, from coordinate 73 downwards.
GATGTATAATGAAACAATGATATGGATGCTTTCTTTGCGTCTGTCGAACAACGTGACCGTCCCGAGTTGCGCG
>CANOFI010000192.1 GCA_947565255.1 uncultured Lachnospiraceae bacterium | reverse complement strand
ACTGCTTTATTTTGTCAATATTTTTTTCTTTGATAAGCTGGATTTCCTGTACATGCTTTACTGCCGTAAGTCCTGCAGGAGATATCTTATCCCCATAAGGGTCATCCGCTTCCAGTACCGGACCCTGCCATCCAAGCAGGTACGCCATGGACATCGTATACTCCCCGCCATCATTCTGAGAAATGTTAAAACTATTGCGTATGCTCATGTGGTCCGTCGCAAAATACAAATCTTCCTCCGGCTTCAGCGACGATTCTAACGCGGACAGCGACGCAACTGCCCAGCATGTTCCAAGTGTCCCCTGATTTTTTATAAACGTCGCCCGTCCCTGGTCCTGCAGATTATAAGAAGCAGGCGTAATGGGTTCTTTCCAGTTGTTCTGCATGTTAAGAGTATACGTTTCCGGGTCCCACGTATAGGAGCAGGCAAAATGACGCGCAAGAACGTCAAAAGGCAGATATAATTTTTCTCCCTTCTGATATAAACAGCCTTCCCCTTCCACCTTTGTCTCCCCTAAATAATAACAGCTTTCATTAATGGGAAACTGTACAACCGTATCTTTTTTCTGCATCTTTAATAACAGTCCATTATACAGATGTACCGAACATGCAAAACAGTCTCTCACACTGTCCGCCCCGATAAACAACTGCATGTTCTCATCCATATACAGGTCGGCCTCCACCGGCTCCTGTCCGCACACGAGCAAAATTCCTTTTTCATTAATGTCCTGCGACTTTATCGTATTCCACAGACTCTGCTCGTAAGCCGGCTCTTTTACTCTTTTTACCTCTTTCTGAACGATAAACCGGTTCCATGTAAAAAGAAGTGAAAGTCCGATACACAACGCACATAATATACTATTTTGAATTCGTTTCTGTCTTCTTAACCTCATGTAATTCCTGCCTTGCAAATCAGCGTCTCTTAGGTGGCTTCGGTCCTAAAAACTGATAATAATATGTCCTGAGCATGCCATTATAAATCTTACGGTTCTTATCCGCTTTTCTGCCGATATACCGTTCCACATCCTCATAATTGGTGATCACGTAGCAGGACCATGTATCCAGTCTCCTTAACGCTTCGCCAAGCTCGCCGTACAGCCCCGGCAATTTTTCTTTTTCCTCCAGCCGCTCTCCATACGGAGGATTGGTAACAATAAATCCATACTTTTTCGGATGATTCAGTTCGCTGACCGGACGCTGCTGGAAATGTATCATATGCTCCACGCCGGCCTTTTCCGCATTTGCACGGGCAGCTTTTACAATCGCTCCGTCTATATCATATCCCTGAATATCCGCTTCGACGGATGCATCCATCCGGTCATGCGCCTCTTCTACTGCTTCATACCAATGTTTTTTTTCAATCAGGTTTTTCCACTGTTCCGCGGCAAAAGAACGGTTCATCCCCGGAGCGATATCAGCGGCAATCATAGCCGCTTCAATGGGAAATGTGCCGCTTCCGCAGAATGGGTCCACCAAAATGCGGTCTTTTTTCCAGTAAGACAGCAAAAGAAGCGATGCCGCCAGCGTTTCCGTAATCGGCGCCCTGCTTGTCAGCCGTCGGTAGCCCCGTCTGTGCAAATGTTCACCGGAAGTATCAAAAAATATACTGGCTTCGTCCTTTATGAGAAACACTCTCACAGGATATTCCGCACCGCTCTCCGAAAACCAGTTTGTTTTATACTTTCCCTTCAGACGCTCCACAATTGCTTTCTTTGTGACAGACTGAATATCAGACAGACTGAACAGCCTGCTCTTTACGGAGGAAGCTTTTTTTACCCAAAACTTCCCATCCTCCGGTATATAGTCCTCCCATGGGATACTCCTTACTCCTTCGAACAACTGTTCGAAACTCTCCGCATGAAAACTTCCTACCTTCCACAGGATGCGTTCAGCCGTCCGAAGAAAAATGTTGCTGCGGCAGACTGCCTGTGCATCTCCGAGAAATGTAACCCGGCCGTCCTCCACCTTTTTTATCTCATAACCCAGCTCAGTTATTTCCCGTTTTAACACGGCTTCCATTCCAAAATGGCATGGCGCCACAATCTCTATTTTATCCAAATGCATTTGTCTCTCCAGTCATTTACAGATTATTTATAATCATACCCCATTTTGTGCCAAACTGTCAAGTTTTATGTCAGCAGCCGGGGCAGCTTTTCGTTTCGTAATCCGTCTTTATCTGCCCTCCCCGAACAGGCGCGTCACACCGCCTCCTAATGTATAACCCTGATATCCCTTTGAAACCATGAGCTTTAATGCCTTTAAGCTCGTAGTGCCGTGTTCGCAGTACAAAACATAAACCCTGTTTCTGGACAGACGTGCAAGGCTCTGTTCAAACTGTTCATACGGTATGGATACCGCGCCCCGGATGTGCTGTCTGTTATAAGCTTCCCCGTCCCGCAAATCAATGAACTGTGCCCCTTTTGCAAGATATGCATCGATTTCCTGCGGCTTTATAAACTGCAATTGCATAAAGTCCTCCTAACCTGATACTGCAACAAGTCATAGTTGGTTTAACATATGCGGAACAGGGAAAAAAGTGCAATCCCCCTGCTCTGCATTTTATTTGCGCTTTCACGATTTTTTTCTTTTCGCATATATTAAACAAAAATCTTATTTGCACGCTTTCCAAAATGGAGCGCTGTGCGGGAGGTCCTATGTCTAATCTGCGTTTTGCCGTAATTGGCGGTGATCTGCGCCAAGTATATTTAGCAAACTACCTTTTTAAAAAAGGGCATACCGTGATTGTGTATGGGCTGCAGCACCCACAGCTGGTAAAAGGCTGTATTCCGGCTGTCACGATTCAGCAGCTCATCTCTCCCGGCACACATATTGTATTGCCCCTTCCGGTGACAAAAGACGGGGTCAGTCTGTTTATCAGCCAGACAGACCAGACCTTTACAATAGAACAGCTAAAAGACCTGATTACCACATCCAATCCGATTTACTGCGGCGTTATGCCAAAAGAACTGGCTGCATTTTGCGAATACAGACACATTCCGTATTATGACCTGATGGCAGATTCGGCTGTCGCCATCCGAAATGGCATTGCTACCGCCGAGGGCGCCATCGCCCATGCAATTTTTGAAAGCACTTCCAATCTGCATAAGAGCCAGACGCTTGTCATCGGCTATGGACGGTGCGGAAAAGTGCTGGCGCACAAATTAGCCGGCCTGCAGGCTTACGTCTCTGTAGCCGCACGCAAGCCCTGCGATCTTGCTCTTGCTGAAAGCTACGGCTTCCGGCCAATCCCGATGAACCGATTAAAACGCAATATCAGCCGGTTTTCTTTTATTTTTAACACGGTTCCGGCCCCCATCCTTACATCCGACCTTTTATCAAAATTACCGCCTAATGCCGTAATCATTGATATTGCATCCGTTCCCGGCGGCACAGACTTTAACTATGCCAAAAAACACAATCTGTGCGCCAGATTATGCCTTGGAATACCTGGAAAAACAGCTCCAAAAACATCCGGCGAAATACTGGCCGAGGCAATCCTCAACAATTCTTTATGATTTTTTACAAATTTAATATCTCTTTTAAGAAAGGATGGTTCAAATGTCTATAAAAGATTTAAAAATCGGAGTCGGTTTTACTGGTTCTTTCTGTACTTTTAAAAGAATGTTTGAAGAGCTGCAGCGTATTGTGGAAGAAGGCGCCGTTGTCACACCTGTTTTTTCTTTTCAGGCACAGCGCATTGACTCCCGCTTTGGAAAAGCCGCTGATTTTCTGGAAAAAGCCCGCCTGATTACCGGAAAACAGCCCATCACCGCTATTTCCCAGGCAGAACCAATCGGACCAAAGAAGCTTTTGGACGTCATGGTAATCGCCCCCTGTACGGGCAATACGATGGCAAAGCTCGCAAACGGCATGGTGGATTCGCCGGTGCTGATGGCCGCAAAATCCCACCTGCGCAACAACCGTCCGGTTGTCCTCAGCATTTCCACAAACGATGCGCTCGGTGCAAATTTAAAAAACATCGGCCTGCTCATGAATACAAAAAATATTTATTTTGTCCCGTTCGGCCAGGATGATTATGAGAAAAAACCAAATTCCATGGTTGCACAGCCATCTCTGATTATCGAAACCATTGAACAGGCATTAGAGGGGCGACAGATACAGCCCATTATACGCAGTCCGTTCACGCTGTAGGCCGGCAGACTGCCGCGCCGGATTTTTTGTTTGCACTTGACAAATGCACAGACTTTTACTATGATTAGAGATGTGCCGCACAGGCATAAAAAAGACAGGAAAGAAGAACAAACTATGATATCTGAAAAAATGAAAATACTGACGGAAAATAATTCTGCAATCCGCGCGATGTTTGAGGAGGGACAGCGGCTTGCTGCCCTTTACGGAGCAGAAAATGTGTATGATTTCAGCCTGGGGAACCCGAATGTCGCTGCTCCTGAAGCGGTAAAAGAGGCCATTATTGACATTCTGCAAAAGGAAGATGCACTGAAGGTTCACGGATATATGAACAATGCCGGTTATGAAAGCGTCCGCGCGGACATTGCATCACACCTGAACCAATTGCACGGCACAAACCTGAACGAGCATAACATCATTATGACAGTCGGTGCTGCCGGCGGTCTTAACATTATTTTAAAAACCTTGCTGAATCCGGGAGATGAGGTTTTGACGTTTGCCCCGTTTTTTGGGGAATATAGAAGCTATACTGCAAACTACGACGGCGTCTTAATCGCGGTTTCCCCAAATACCGAAACCTTCCAGCCCAATCTGGACGAATTTGCCTTAAAGATTACAAAAAAGACAAAAGCCGTTATCATCAACTCCCCCAATAATCCGACCGGTGTTGTCTATTCCGAAGAAACCATTCAAA
>CANOFI010000191.1 GCA_947565255.1 uncultured Lachnospiraceae bacterium | reverse complement strand
ATCGACAGATATTGTACCAGCGCCGAGCGAAGCGAGTGTGCATCAGGAGGAACAAGGTTCTGACATACCATGTGCGGAGCACATGGTACAATATCGACAGATATGATACCGGCGCCGGGGGATTTCACTTGAAAGCGCTTTTGCGGCAGCGCCGGTGAAAAGACAATTTGACAGCTGGAAAAGATATATTATGGAAACACAGGGAATAAAAATTAAGGAACGGCTGAATTAATGTTGTTTATAAAATGACAGGGAGAGGTAAGAAAACTTATAAATCCCTGCAGAGGAGGTATTGAAAAAAATGCTTGAACGGAAAGAAAGTATTAAAAATGCGGCGGCGGCGCTTACGGCACAGTGCAAAAGGGAGGCATTGTTTTTGAATCAGGACGCAAAGCATCTGCCCAACCGGAAAAGTATTATTGATTTGCTGGAGGGATTTCGGAGGGTACTTTTTCCGGGATATTACGGAGAAGAAAATATAACGGCAGCAGCGCCGGAATATTTTCTGGGAAATTCCCTGACCTATCTGTATGACGTTTTGTATGAGCAGATAGAGGCAGCACTTTCCTATAAACACGATGAGAAGGAAGCGCCGCGGCATGCAGAGGAAATATGCGCACATTTTTTTGAGCGGCTGCCCTTTATCCAGCAGATGCTTTTGAAGGATGTGCAGGCCGCATTTGACGGGGATCCGGCCGCGAAGAGCAGAGAGGAAGTGATATTTTCCTATCCGGGTCTGTATGCTGTTTGTGTCTATCGCATTGCGCACGAGCTGTATTTAGAGCAGGTGCCGTTTATTCCAAGAATCATGACGGAACATGCCCATGGGAAAACAGGGATAGATATCAACTCAGGTGCGGAAATCGGAGAGTATTTTTTTATTGACCACGGTACGGGGGTTGTCATTGGGGAAACGACACAAATCGGCGACCATGTGAAAATTTATCAGGATGTGACGTTAGGCGCGCTGTCCACAAGAAGCGGGCAGCAGCTTTCCGGGGTAAAGAGGCATCCGACGATTGAGGATGACGTGACGATTTATGCAGGCTCTAAAATTCTCGGCGGAGATACGGTCATTGGAAAGGGCTGTGTAATAGGGGGCAATGCGTTTATTGTGTCATCAATTGAGCCCGGAACCAAGGTAAACGTAAAAACGCCGGATCTGACATTTAAAATGACGAAGCGTGCGGAGCTTTCCGGGTGTGTATGGGAATAGTAGAATATTTTCTGAACCATTTCTTTCTGGCAACATATAATATAACAAGAGGAATAAAGCCGCCTGTGGTTTTATTACTACAGACAGCAGGGAGCGAGTATGCAGATTCATGTTGTTCAGCCGGGAGAAACGTTTGAGACGATTGCTGCACAGTACGGGGTGTCGCCGCAGTTTCTGCAAAATTATAACCAGATTCCCAATCCGCAGCAGCTTGTTGTCGGACAGAGCCTTCTCATTGTAAATCCGCAGACAACGTATGTGGTTGAGTCAAATGATACATTGGAGGGGATTGCTGCGAAAACAGGGTTTCGCATGGTGGAACTGCTGCAGCGCAATCCGCAGCTGATCAACCGCCCTGTGCTCTATGCGGGAGAGACGCTTGTACTCTCATTTGATGGTCAGGAGTCGGTGCCTTTGGAGGTGAACGGGTATGCGTATCCTTATGTGAGTCCGGCGGTCCTGAGAACGTCCCTGCCGTATTTAACGTATCTGACGATTTTTGGATATGGATTTGATTTAGAGGGGAATCTGACAGTCATAGACGATGAGCCGCTGATTGCGCTGGCACAGGAATATGAGACGGCTCCGATGATGCTGTTGTCCTCGGTATCCCAGGAGGGCGTTTTTAACAGTTACCTGGCGAGCCGGCTGATGCAGGATGCGGCGCTGCAGGAGACCGTGCTGGCGAATGTTGTAAGCGTCATGGAGGAAAAGGGCTATGCAGGTCTGGATATCGATTTTGAGTACATTCCTCCGGAAGACCGGGAGGGCTATATTGCATTTGTGGAGAGGGCGGTAGAACTTCTCAATCCGCTGGGCTATATCGTACATGTGGATCTGGCGCCGAAAACCTCGGCGAGTCAGGCGGGACTTTTGTATGAATCGCATGATTATGCGGCGCTGGGGGCCATTGCGAATCAGGTGCTTGTCATGACCTATGAGTGGGGATATACGTACGGTCCGCCTATGGCGGTTGCACCCTTGAACCAGGTGCGGCGGGTGCTGGAATATGCAGTAACTGAGATTTCACCGCAAAAAATACAGATGGGCATTCCCAATTATGCGTATGACTGGATTCTGCCGTACGAGAGAGGGCGCGCAGCCACCTCCATCGGAAATATGCAGGCTATTGAGACTGCTGTCCGCTATGGTACGGAAATTTTGTATGATACCACGGCGGAGACACCGTATTTTTATTATACGGGAGAAGAAGGCAGCGCCCATGTAGTCTGGTTTGAGGACGCCAGAAGCATCGATGCCAAGCTGGAGCTTTTGAAGGAACTGCAGCTCGGAGGCGCCGGATACTGGAATGTGATGAGGCCGTTTACACAGAACTGGTCGCTGCTGATTCAGAAATTTTCTGTTGTCAAGCGGGCCGGTTCCGCTGCATAGGGAAAAAGCAGATATCAGTATACTCAAAGGGCATCCCTTAATGCATGCGCTGTGCGGCGACCCGCAGGGTCTAGTCCTTTAGGGCGCGGTAAATCAAGGTATATTCTGACCAGGTTTATATATCCAGCCGGAGCCGGTTTTTTAACTGCACCCAGTAGCCGGGAACACAGCGCCGGTAAACAAGGTCAAAGATGACAAGAAGCACCTGGGCTGCCGCAATCACGCCAAGATATACCCAGATATTCCATGTAACGGCGCCGGAGAATAAAAATTCCCGGAAAAAAAGCAATGCCGGCGCCACAAAGGCAGTGTTGTAAAACAAAAATTTTATCAGCCAGAGCAAGAACATATGTTCGATAAGGTGCGTTTTTTTGCGCAGAACTTCAATAAAATAGATATAAATGCAGAATCCGCAGTAGGTAAAACAGTAAAATTTATTTGGAGAAAGAAAAAAGGAGAGTGCTGCCGCGCCGATGAAAAAGCAGGCGCCAGACCGCAGCGATGTCTCGTAAATGGCAATTCCAAGGCAGAAGGAAGAAGCGGCAAGAAAAAATAACGTGCTGCTTTCGATATAGGCTCCGGCCAGCTGGAAAATGACGGCGAGTGCCAGCAACAGCCCCAGAAAGGTCAGTTTTTTCGTCTTTACATGCATGTGCAGAGATCGCCTCCCATACATTCACAGCAGGAATCCAGCGCCCAGAGCGTACAGAGCGTGCTGCAGCAGCTGTCATCCGATGTAGTGGTGCGGCCATACCCCGTACCCATGTTATTATAGAAGGCGCCGCCGCCCTGCATCTGGTTTAGCAGATTCCGGTAGTGTATGTTATTCGGCTCTAAATTCACGGCCTGCTGTGCGTGGTTTATGGCCTGCAGGTTGTTGCCGCATCCGGCGTTCGCAATGGCAGACAGGTAATACCATTCCCCGTTCCGGCTGGATATGCCGGAAAGAACGTGGAGTGCCTGCGAATACTGCCTTGCCTGAATATAGGTGTATACGGCCTGATAGGTGGTATTGCCGCCGGAATAGCTGTTGAACTGGCCGTAATCGCCTCCGCCGAAGGAGCCGGTTTCGCGTTCCTTCACAATCTGGTCATAGGCCTGCTGGACTTCCTTGAACTTTTCAGCGGCAAGGTCTGCTAACGGGTTATCGACATTGGCGTCCGGGTGATATTTGCGGCTCAGCTTGTGATATGCCTTTTTGATTTCGTCCATGGAGGCGTTTCTTGACACGCCTAATGTTTCGTAAGGGTCTCTCATGATATATCCTTTCTGTTATTGTTGTCAGGTGCTTTGCCTGCAATGTGCTGTTCATACCGTATCCAGACTCCGGCATATAAAATATTGCGGAGAAGCTCGATATCCTGCTCAAGCGGAAGCTTTTCAAATTCCCGGCAGGCGGCTGCAATCATCAGTTCTAAAATCTCCCGGCATTCTTTTTCAAACGCTTTTTGGGATAATGGCTGGGATAAACCACGCAGAGGGTTATAACGCCCATTCTTTTCATCTTCTTCAAAATCAAGCACGGCATCCATTATATAGATAAATTTTCCAAGGTAAAATCCGAACCGTTTTAAATAGGGTGTCCAGATGTCCTGTCTGTAATCAAACAAAGTTCCCATCAGTTTTCCGAAGGCGCCGGCCGTTTTGTCCAGGTTCTGCTCATCTGCCGCCTCGAAGCGGGATAATTGTTGTAGACAGCATTCGATTTGCCGGCATTTTTGCGGATAGGTGCGCTGAATATCCCGGTAATGCCTTTGCAAAAGGCGCATGCCGGTGATTCCCCGGATGCTTTTATCGTCTTTCCAGTCATCCAGGCATTTGTGAAAAAACAGGGCGATGTTCATATCCGCGGCGTAGTCTGTGACACAGCTTGTCCGGACGGTGTGTTTTCTGGCGGGATGGACAATGCAGCGCTTCTGTTCAGATGCAGTGTTTGTTTCATAGAGGGAGCTCAAGACAATGACCAAAAATGTCATGTCGTAAGTAAGCGTGAGCTGTCCGAGTTGTCCGTGCCGTTTTTTCAGCGTGTGGCACAGGCCGCAGTAAAAACTGTGATAGCGCTCGTATTCGCGGATTTTTAATTCCGGCTTATTGACCGTAACATAACCAAACATATGCATTCCCCACAAGTTGATATTCTATCATATTCTATAGAAAAAAGCCAAATTCCAAAATGCGTTTCTGTGTATCACAGGGCTTTGCGCATTTTGAATCTGGCTTTTTCGCGCTGTCCGCTGCTTCTTTGCACATTGTACCATTTTT
>CANOFI010000190.1 GCA_947565255.1 uncultured Lachnospiraceae bacterium | reverse complement strand
GTATTTTGTGTCTGGTATCCTTTCTGGTTATTCCGCAGCTCACAGTTACGATTTCGCAGGTGATTGACCAGATACCGAAGTTTACAAAAACCGTTTCCAAATCGCTGGTAACGCTGCAGAAAAAAATCCCGCAGTTAAAGGTGGCCATCGGTAATTTCGAAGAGAGCTGGGATGTGATTGGAAAAGCACTGCAGAAAATAGATACAAGCCATATTACCGGTATGTTCAGCTCTACAGTCGGTATCATTTCCGGTGTAATCAGCGGTGTGGTCAGCTTTTTTATCGCGTTTGTGTTTGCCTGTTATGTGGTGTTCCAGAAGGAAACATTAAGCGAGCAGTGCAAAAAGGCGATGTATGCTCTTCTTCCTGTGAAAACGGCGGACAGAACGATTGATCTTGTCCGGCAGGCAGACAAAGTATTTTCCGGCTTTTTAGTCGGGCAGTGTACGGAAGCGGTGATTCTTGGAATGCTGTTTATTGTGACATTAAGCATTTTTGGAATGCCGTACAGTGTCATGATTGGCGTACTCATCGGTGTGATGTCCCTGATTCCGATTGTCGGCGCTTTTGTCGGCTGTTTTGTCGGTGCTTTTCTGATTCTTATGGTAGACCCGATGCAGGCGGTGTTTTTTGTCATCCTGTTTTTGCTGCTGCAGCAGATAGAAGGCAATTTTATTTATCCGCACGTTGTGGGAAATTCGGTCGGCCTTCCGTCGATATGGGTTCTTGCAGCCGTGACGCTTGGAGGAAATCTGATGGGCGTTGCGGGCATGATTATCGGAATTCCGGTGATTTCGATTTTGTATGCGTTGTTTGCGCGCTATGTGCATGTCAAATTAATGGTAAAGCATGTGGCGGATTATAAGTGGAAAAACCGGGAGCCTGTGCCACCCAAAGTACGTGAAAAAAAAGGAAAAAACAAGCGTAACAGTGTAAAACCGGATAAAAAGGGAAGTCTGTAAAGAAGCAGAAAAAAATGTTTACGAAATGCAAAAAAAATGGTAAAATAAAAAGAGGACCGGGAAATAGCAGTACATGATAAAAAATCCCTGTCAGAACGGAGGACAGATAGTTGGGTAAAATTGCAATCATTACGGACAGTAACAGCGGGATGACGCAGAGTGATGCGAAAAAAGCAGGTGTTTTTGTGCTTCCGATGCCGTTTATGATAAATAATGAAGAATTTTATGAAGATATCACACTGACGCAGAAGGAATTTTATGAGAGGCTGAAAAATGATGCCGATATATCGACATCCCAGCCGTCGATTGAATCGGTAACCGGTCTCTGGAACGAGACGCTGAAGCAATACGATGAGATTGTTTATATTCCCATGTCAAGCGGTCTTAGCAGTTCCTGCGCAACAGCGGCCATGTTATCGGAGGATTACGATGGAAAGGTTCAGGTTGTGAATAACCAGCGCATTTCCATTACACAGAGAAGGGCGGTTTTAGAGTCTAAGCAGATGGCAGACGAGGGCATGAGCGCTGCCGAAATCAAGGACTATATGGAACGGACCAAATTTGAATCCAGCATTTATATTATGGTGGATACATTAAAATATTTAAAAAAAGGCGGAAGAATTACGCCGGCTGCCGTAGCGCTCGGCACATTGCTGCGCTTGAAGCCCGTGCTTCAAATCCAGGGAGAACGTCTGGATGCATTTGCAAAGGCAAGAACAGTCAATCAGGCCAAGACCATTATGACAGATGCCATTAAAAAGGATATTGAGACAAGGTTCGGCGGTCAGCATGAGAAGATGTATATTGACGTGGCGCATACGGAAAATATAGAAGCGGCAGAACAGTTTAAGCAGGAGCTTTTGGAAATATTTCCGAACCATGACATTTATGTGGACAGCCTGTCGCTGAGTGTTTCGTGCCATATTGGGCCGGGGGCGCTGGCGGTGGCCTGTACAAAAATACGGGAGTGAAAAAAATGTGGAAATTAATCGCATCAGCGGATAAAAACTGGGCGATAGGAAAAGAAAACCGTCTTCTTGTTACTATTCCTAATGACATGAAGCAGTTTCAGCGGATGACAATGGGGCAGATTGTTGTGATGGGGCGGAAAACATTCGAAAGTTTTCCAAACGGACTTCCCCTGGCCGGGAGAGAAAATGTCATATTGACCAGGAGGAAGGACTACAAGGTGAAACATGCGGTTGCAGTGCATGATTTGGACAGTCTAAAGTCCTGGCTGAAGGGAAAAAAAGAAGAGATATATGTAATCGGCGGAGAGCAAGTATACCGCCAGCTGCTTCCATTTTGTGATACGGCTTATATCACGAAGATTAATCACCAGTACGAAGCGGACGCATATCTTCCGGATCTGGATAAGGCAGCAGACTGGGAGCTGGTCAAAACAGGCGGGGAGCAGACGTATTTTGACTTAGAGTATATGTTTACGGTATATCAGCGCAGAAGATAACGGGATGAACAAGGATGGCAGAGAGTATGGGTATGACGAAAGAAAAAATGAAGCAAAGCCTGTTTAGAGCAACAGACACGATTGAAAACCGTTCCGTGTGCCAGGCATTGAGGAAGGGGCTGGTTATGCTGATTCCAACACTGGTGGTTGGATCGATTGCATTGATGTTAAAAAGCCTGCCTGTGGATGCATGGCAGAATCTTCTTCCCAAAATTCTGGGCGGCGCCCTGCTCGGTGTTCTTGATTTTATATATGCAGGCTGTTTTCAGATGTTTTCGGTGCTTCTGGCAGTTACTATCTGTGTCAGCTATGTGACGGTCAAAAAGGAGCGGCAGTTAACGCGGACCGGTCTGGAGGACTGTATTATCCTTCCCGCCATTACGTTGGCGACACTGGCAGGTTACTCAGGAATCCAGTATGAGACGTTCGGGCCGCAGTCTTTTGGGACCACCAATACTTTTTCGGCAATTATTATTGCAATGATCTCCTGTTACCTGTATTTTTTTATGAAAGAACGGAAAATATTCCGTGTAAAACATGTGGATATGGATGCAGACAGACTGTATCTGGTTGCAGTGGAAGGGATTCTGCCTGCAGTTTTGATTCTTATTTTTTTTGCAGCGGTTCACCAGCTGTTCCGTTGGCTGTTTGACGTGAATACCCTGCAGGATTTAATTGGACTGGTTCTGAAAAAATGTATCAGTTCGAACAGTAGGGGGATTCTGGTCGGAGGCATTATGCTTCTTGTGGAACAATCGTTGTGGTTTTTTGGAATCCATGGCGGACATGTAATAGAGCCCATCAATCAGAATTTTCAGACGATTGACCAGGCAAGTGTCTATAGCAAGACCTTTCATGATGTGTTTGTTATCATGGGCGGTTGCGGGACAGCGCTCTGTCTCGTGATTTCCCTTTTGCTTTTTGCGCGGAAAAGGAATCTGAAAAAAATTGCGAAGCTGGCGTGTCCAGGCGTTGCATTTAATATAAGCGAGCTGGTTGTGTTTGGGATTCCGGTTATTTTGAATCCCATTTTTCTGATTCCGCATATTCTGGTGCCAATGTCATGCTATCTGATTTCTTATTTTGCGATTTACATAGGGCTTGTGCCGCATATCAGTCGGAGTGTGGACTGGACGGCGCCGGTTATTTTGAGCGGTTACCAGGCAACCGGCTCTGTTTTGGGGAGTCTTCTGCAGATTGTCTGTGTTGCCGCCGGGGTGTTTATTTACCGGCCGTTTATTCGTTTGTATGAGGAGCGTCTGGAACAGAAGCTGGCAGAGAATGTAAAAGATCTGGTCAAAGAACTGCAGGCACAGGAAGAAGCCAACAATATCACAAGCCTGACGGCAAGACATGATACCCTTGGTGATGTGGCGAGGGTGCTCGCAGCAGATTTGAAAGAGGCAATTGAGAAAAAACAGCTGTTTCTGATGTATCAGCCGCAGGTGGACGAAAAGGAATTCTGCATAGGGGCGGAGGCTCTGATGCGGTGGAACCATCCGGTTGCAGGCATGGTATATCCGCCGTTGATTATTCAGCTTGTCAAGGAAATGGATATGTTGAGCCAGCTGGAAGAAATCTTATTTGATATGGCGGCTGACGCCATCGGACAGATGCGTGCAGAGGTACAGGGTGAATTTAAAATTTCTATTAATATTACCAATGAATCGCTTGCCTGGGAGGGGTTTGAAAAGTGTCTGTCAGGTTGTGTAAAAAAACACGAGATTCCGGGAGAAATGCTCTGGTTAGAGATTACAGAGCAGGATGCACTGTCATCCTCCGTGGATATTTCCAATAAACTGAATAAATTAAAAGAAAACAAGCATAAGTTTTTAATTGATGATTTCGGGATGGGCCATACCTCTCTGGTTTATCTTCAGACCAATTATTTTGAGATTGTCAAGCTGGATGGCTCGCTGACAAGGGATGTCCTCGAAAATAAGAGAAGCAGGGATATTATTTCTTCCATCGTCTATCTGGGACAGTCGCTGAGTTTTAAAATTATTGCGGAATATGTGGAGACGAGAGCACAGAGGGACAAGCTGGTAGAACTGGGATGCAACGGATTCCAGGGATATTTGTACAGCAAGCCTTTAGTGTTGGAAGAATTGATACCGTGGGTACAAAGTCATCGTGCATAAGAATATTTGCAGATGGGAAATTTTTATTTGAAGTCGGCAGGAAGGGAACAAAATTATGGAACGAAGGGACAAAATCAATTATTATCTGGACCTGGCGGAGGTTGTGGCGCAGCGGAGCACCTGTCTTCGCAGAATTTACGGTGCGGTCATTGTCAATCATGACGAAGTGGTTTCTACCGGTTATGTGGGGGCGCCGAGGGGGCGTAAGAACTGTTCGGATATCGGGGAATGTATTCGTAATAAAATGCAGATTCCGCGCGGTGAGCGGTATGGGGGCGCAGGGGCAGCGTCCACCTTCTTTGAACACAGAGTCCGCGGCTCCAT
>CANOFI010000189.1 GCA_947565255.1 uncultured Lachnospiraceae bacterium | reverse complement strand
TAATCCAGTTTCTAATTTACTTGGTGTTTTAATTGTATTTTCCCTTATGAAATATTTATCAAAAATTTGCACTGTAAAATATATTAATTCGAAGCTTGGGTCAAAAGAGCATTTCTTTGATGTTGTTTTGCAATTTGGTTTTATTTCATAAGGGAAAATACAATTAAAACACCAAGTAAATTAGAAACTGGATTATTAAGCAATATTTCGACAAAATCCATTAAACTCCCAAAAACAATCTCACCCTGCATTAATCCAACAATCAATGGGAGAAGGGCTATTATAACAAAAAAACAAAATAACACTTTTTCGTATTTCCAAAAAAAATTAATTATACTTTTTAATACTCTATCCATATAAAATAATTCAAGAATACAAAAAAACATTGTAAACAAAGTATAAATTGTTGTTATCCATAAAGATTTGGTAATAAAATTACACACAATTGAAGATAACGCTGTTATAAAAAAGCACAAAATTTTAATAACTTTTTCTTTGTCGTCCATAAGTGTTGTTATAAATTTATCCATAAAAACCTCCCTTATTTTCATCATAAATATCTTATTTCAGATTACATCAAACCAAATAATCTGTTCAATGATACAAAATTATAAAACATTCAAATATACTCCTCTTATTTAAGTGTTTCATATTATACCAAAAAATTACAAATACCGCAATGCCGCAATTGTTCTGTTTATTATACTTTTTATGGAACTATAATTCCTGACACCATTCAAAAACCACTACTACCAAAATCAAAAATATACCATCCCTTTTTACTTCATATTCCTCATCCAATGCACTTTGAATATCATCCATAATATCCATTGTTTTTTTACTCTGACCTATACTATAAGTAATAAAAATGTTCCGAATTTTCCAAGATACACAAAAAATCTTTCAAAAGAAGCAATAGTAATGAATATAGAACTCAAAAAACTGTAACTGCATTAAAGTTTTAACATAAGATTCATAGCTGATAAGAAAACATCACATTTTCTATTTTCAAAAAGCTACCAGAAAAATTCATACCATAGCGGCTCATGAATTGGCTTGAAAAATATTTAGATAAGTGGATTATGAAAGTAACACAGCAATCCATAAGAAACAATTGGCAAAATACATATCTCCAAAAAGCTATTAATGATATTCGCAATAGGCAGCAGGATACACAAAAAGCACCTTCAGACGATTAATTTCATCCGTTAGTGCTTTCCACATTTAATATTTTAATTTTCCAACTAAACAAGTCTGGACTACTTTCAAAACACTAAATTCTTATAACTATGCATTCTGTCGCTTTCTCTTTTCCATTTCCAGTAAAAAAGCTCTTTCAATTTCATACTTTCCGTCTTTCCTATTTCCCTTTCCGCTTCCTTACCGGGATTATGGAGCACGCATGAAAACAGAATTTCTCTCCACCATTTTACACGGCACCCTGAAAATACTGGCACACACATTCTCTTCCTGTGTTCCTCCTAACGCTTTCATCAACATCTCTGCTGACTTTCTTCCTATTTCATTTAACCGGATTCTGTTGGTCGTAAGTCCGGGATACATATATGCTGCTATTTCCTGGTCATCATAGCCCGCCACGGAAATATCCTTTCCAATTATCAGATTTTTTTCATATAGATAATCGTACACCCCTGCTGCCATATTGTCATTCATACAAAAGATGGCAGTAACGCCTTTTTTTACTAAATATTCCGCCTCCCGGTACCCGGACTCTCTCTGCCAGTCACCATACCGCACCCAGGATGGATTATACGGCAGTTTTCCTTCAAACAAAGCTCTCTGATAGCCTTTCAGACGGCTTATCGTATGGAGGTTTTCAGCAACACCGCCAATCAGCCCAATCCTTGTGTGCCCTTTGGAAATGATATACCGGGTCATATCATATCCGCCATACTCATCATCAATAATTACAGACGGATACCGTCCATTTTTGGAAATGCCATAGGCAATTACCGCCGGTATCGGAAGTGTCTCCGGCAGACTGCGGATTATGCGGCAGTGCCCTGCTACATATATAAGGCCATCCACCCGGATAGACAGTGCTTCCCGCACGGCTGGTTCCAGCACGGATTTCTGCTTCTGTTCATCCTCATACCAGGTATCCGCCCACCTGTCATATAGACGCAGATTCATCAAAATAGTCCGGTATCCCTGGTCGTCACAGTACGCCATAATGGATTTCACCATGGCGCCTGTACCGAACTGACCCAAATCCTCTGTAATAATACCAATTATCCGGCTGTTCTGCTTACGCATACTCTGTGCAAAGTAATTGGGCTGGTATCCGTTCTCTTTGATTGTGTTCAGCACCTTTTGTCTGGTTTCCTCGCTCATATTCGTCTTGCCATTCAGACAATTAGAAACCGTGCTCGGCGATACACCGCATAATCTGGCAATTTCTTTTACTGTAATCACGCTGAAATACTCCTTTTTGAGTCCGGCAGCATCCTCTTTCGTCAAAGCCTGACTTTATTAAGTATTATAGCGTCTTTTTGGTTTACTGTCAATGAACCTGTTCTACATCTTAAAGATACTGATATCCTTATCGATTTCGTCTGCTAACTCAGCCAGTTCTTTTGCCGCTTCTGCCATATTTTTTATCATACCATTGACCATTTCTGTCGATGCCAGTGATTCCTGCGTACCAGCGGCATTTTGCTCTGCAATTTCCGTCAGACTCCGTACAACATCAACTACGCCGATTCTCTCGTCATCCATATGCGAAATCGCATCGTCAATGCTCTTAATTTCTTTCTGCGTCACTTCTACATTACGGCCCACTTCTCCAAAGCATTCTTTCGTATCCGACAGCCGTTCGCTCTGCATTTCCATAATGTCTTTTACCTCATCCATAACCTGTACCGCAGCAGAAGATTCCTCCAGAAGCGAGCTGATAATATTATCAATGTATTTTGCTGAATTATTAGACTGTTCCGCCAGCTTTTTAATCTGCTCTGCCACAACTGCAAAGCCGCTTCCCTGCTCTCCTGCCCTTGCCGCTTCAATGGATGCATTTAAAGACAAAAGATTTGTCTCTTCTGCAATTGATGTAATGAGCTGTGCCGCATCTCTGATTTTTAAAGCAGATTCATTCGTATTGAGCGTCTGTTTGTTAATCTGTTCGACCGCCGTTTTTGCCTTTTCATTAATGTCAACAAGCACCTGAAACGTTTCCAGTGCATCCTCGCTGGAGCTGCTGATTGTCTCTGCAATGCTGTGAAGCTTCGAGGATTTTTCCTTCGTCTGCGCAATCTGTCCGCCGATATGTCCGACACTGTCTGAGGCATTTTCCGTCTCCGCAGCCTGATTTCCCGCACCGTAAGCAATTTCCTGTATCGCTGTTTCTACCGTTTTTATCGTCTCAAAAGTTTCTGTGGAATTTTCACTCATTTCTCCTGCCGTCCGCTGGAGCTCACTGCTTTTCAATTTTAATTTGGTTACCACACCATAAATGGCATCCACAAGCACCTTCATCGCCTCGGCTA
The DNA here is from genome assembly GCA_947565255.1 of uncultured Lachnospiraceae bacterium. Lineage (GTDB taxonomy): Bacteria > Bacillota > Clostridia > Lachnospirales > Lachnospiraceae > JAAVZI01. The sequence continues at coordinate 1,423 of CANOFI010000189.1, read as the reverse complement.
TCATACCCACTTCGTCTTTTCTTCCGCAATACGCATCCAGCCGGTCTTTGCTCTCAAAATTCAGTGTTCCGATATCCTGTATAATTCCTGCTTCACGGCTTATCGCGCGCGCAAGTACGGATACACAGCACCACAATGTCAAAGATGTGACAACAAGGACAATCAAACAGATAATACCAAGCATATTCGTCAGAAGATCCACAGAAGAAAAAGCAATATCCCAATCAGTCAGGGCTACCAGCACCCAGTCGCGTTCCTCCATATAGTATACAGCGGCAATGCCTTTTTTCTTCGTTTTACTGTCCGTATACTCAAAAGCCTTCGACCGGTTTTCCGCCTTTTGGGCCTGCTCAACCATGCGCTTTACATCTTCATTTTCAATCTCCGTTCCAATCATTTCATCCTCTGGACAGAAAATATAACTCCCCGCCTTAGCATCCAAAAGCATATAACTGCTTTCCTCCTCTTTTCCGGTCAGTTCGTTCAGCGTATTGCGCAGCTCTTCCGCATAAATTGCGGCTCCCACATATCCAAGCGGCTGTCCGTCTTTGCCGTTGACCGGATAATACAGAGAAATAACCTGGGCATCCGTAGACTTGGAAGCCATAATCCCGGTATTATACATTCCGTCTGCAATCGAATTCTGAAGCTGTTTCAGCGCATCACCCTCACGCAGCGTCGCACCGATGGGACCGCGTACGTAGGAAGCAATTACCGTTGAGCCGTAATTCGCAGTATAAATATTTTCCAAATTATCCCCTATAGCCGCATAGGCATCCGTATATTCCTGAAGCTTTGCCACACCCGCCTCATTCCCCGTATCCTGCAGGGTTTCTGCCACCAGGGGTGCCTGTGCATATCCTGTCAGATAAGTTTCCGCCTTGTCCACATAATCTCTTACAATTTCAGCCTGCGTTTCGACAGATCCATTCAGCTGCTGCATAATGGAATCTTCCATCACCCTGTTCATTTGCATATTGGCGGCAAACCACAGCCCCGTCAGTCCGACAATCAGAATCCCAATGGAGATAATACTAATTTTTGCAGCAATCTTTACGTTCTTCATAATTTTCACTTCCTTTTGTTTTTTTGTTATTTTTTCTCACTTCTTAATCCGGAAATTTTGTTATTCTTGAGCGTGTCTGAAAATTGCTTTCTGTCAGGTGTGCGTCACAATTTCAGTTTGCAAAATAAATTATCAAATACGCCCTGATATGTGATGTCTCATTCATTCCACATCCCCCTGGCTGAAAACGAATAAAACAACACATTAGTAAAACGTTTTATAATTCATGTATAATCTTACTATTTTTCACAGAAAATTGCAACCTTTTTTATGTTTTTTATTCATTCTGTACATAAAATAACACTTTTTCCTTTTTTTATTAGTTTTCTTATTTTGCTGTGACAATAAATGGAAAGA
>CANOFI010000188.1 GCA_947565255.1 uncultured Lachnospiraceae bacterium | reverse complement strand
CATGATTTACTGAATGAAAGCAGAGGACGGAACGGGCAGCCGTCACCCCAGTTGGAGATGTGGGAATTGTCACCCCACCTATTTCATTCAGTATCTAAGACCTCATAGTAATATGAGGTCTTTTATTGATATTCTTAACCCTTCCCATTGTTTGTCAAAGTTCTTTCACTTGATTTGTTTTCCCCCATTAAAATACAACGATCGAAAAAGGGCAAACCTTTCATTTCTCCAACCATTGGTTTACCCCTGAATTTTTCACACAAATCCACTGCAATTACATACTGATCATCGCTTCAAACCCCTCGCCGACCACTTCCTCTTCAAAGAAAACGCTTGTTGACGCATCGCCTTCCTTCGTAACCGTTACATTTTTCAAATGAATATTCTCCGCCATCTGACAGCGCACGCCCTGGCGCGCCACAATCTGCATATCCTCAAAATGCAGGTCGTGAATCGGAAGCTGCTTTAACCCATCAATCTGAATTGCCTGCCCGCAGCCCTGGCACACAATCCTTTTACAGGTAATATTTTTAAATTCCGGAATATCCTCCGGCACAATCTGCGCATCGTCCATAGCGCCGTCATACGCCATCGTAAACAAAAGCGCCTGCTTTGGAATGTCAATCATTTTGATATCCTCTAAAAGAATATCCTCCACCACGCCGCCGCGTCCTAATGTGCTCTTAAAGCGAATTCCGATATCCGTACCCATAAAGGTGCAGTTCGAAACTACAATATTTCTAAGCCCTCTCGACATCTCGCTTCCGGCCACAAATCCGCCGTGTCCGTGATAAACCACGCAGTCTCTGATTGTGACAAACTCCGTCGGAACCGGCGTCTTTCTTCCCTCTGCATTCTTTCCTGCCTTCATGCAGATGGCGTCATCCCCCACATCAAACTTCGTATTGATGATATTGCAGTATTTACACGATTCCAAATCCAGCCCGTCCCCGTTCTGTGCATTCCACGGGTTGCGGATAAATGCATTCGACAACGTCAGATGCTCGCAAAACAGCGGATGTACGTTCCAGGCAGGAGAATTCTGAAATGTCACACCGTCAAGCAACACCCGTTTACATTTCACAAGACTTACCAGCACCGGGCGGTAATAATCAAAATACGGTTTTGCCCGCTCCAGTGCGTTTTCCTCATCCGGCTTAATGTCTTTGTTCATATGTCCGTCATAAGAGGACTGGGAAGGAAACCAGACTTCCTTACTGCCCTCGCCCTTTGTCACACCGCCCCGGCGGAGCAGGATTTTCCACTGACTGTCGGTCATTTTCGAACGCTTGACCATCCTCCACAAATGGCCGTTTCCGTCAAATGTTCCCTCTCCGGTAACGGCAATGTTTTCCTGTCCGTTTGCATGGATTGGGGAAAGCGCGCGGATGCGGTCGCCTCCCTCATAGGAGGTCTTAATCAGCGGATACTCCTCCTCATTATGGGAAAACAGCACAAACGCACCATTTTCTGTATGCAAATTCACATTCGACAACAATTTTATCGGCCCGGTGAGCCAGATGCCCGGGGGCACGTTGACCACGCCGCCTCCGGCCGTATTCGCAGCCTCTATGGCATCCCGGAATGCCTTTGTATTGGAAACTGTGCCGCCCGCACATGCTCCAAACTCCGTAATATCGAATGTCCGGTCCTGAAATACCGGCACCTCTACTTCTGGATAGTTTGTATTCATATTTTCTACCTCTTTTTCTTTCTTTTTCAATACATACAATTCCATTTATTTACACCCTATAAATTGTTTTATTAACAACCTATAGGGTGTAAAAACAAGATACAATTTTACTCCTGCTCTTCCAGCCAGAACCTTAAATTGCTGCTCATAACCTGGGCCGTTATCCACGACGGATTCCAAATCTGCACGCCGCCGCGCCAGCTGTGCATATGATTTAACAGATTTGGATAGCGCACCTGAAAATAATTGGTGTGGTAATAGTGCTCGCCCTGCTCTCCGATAACAGAAAAGCCCCATTCCCCTTCCCGGGTACATATGCCGTAGGTCAGCGCAGCGCACACATGCTGCCCCATTTCCTCAAACTTTTTATTTCCGGTGAGCTTTCCGAACCGGTACATTTCGTAGGATGGGAAAAATACGTCCAGATGATGGTTCTGTACGCTGACCCCCGGCCAGCCGGTCGTCTTAAATTCTCCCTTTGCACAGGACGTATCTTTCACAAATCCAGTCTCCCAGAAAAATACAAAGGTCAGAATCCAGTCTCCGGCAATCTCCGCCCATGTTTTAAACTGCTCCTCCTTTGTCAGACTGTATAATTCTGCTGCCGTCTCAAAAAAGTAGAGCCCGGCCTCCTTGTCCTCACACTTTGCATCCATCGTCGCCCTTGCAAACGGAATGTCAAATGTTTTCATATGCATATCTGCATAAATGGCATATTTCTCTTTGGCATACTCTATGTACCGCGGCTCGTCAAAATATTCACCTGCCTTGGCAAGTGCACGCACGCACGGCATACCGGCCGCGTTTTTGATAGGATTGCTGATGGTTCCGTCTACCTCCCAGCCCATCGGGTAAATGTGGTCCTGGGTCTGATATGCCTCATCCATTAAAAATGCACAGGCATCCCTCACTGCTTTTTCCCAGTGCTTCGGAACCTCCTTTCCATGTGCCCTCATACATGTCATAATATCAATCAAATCCGACACACTTTCCCCCTCAATGCGGGAGGCAAGCGCTGCATCCGGGTCCTTCCACACCCCGCGCCATTCCTGCTTTTCAATGAGATAATATCCGTAAAACAGTCCCGGAATGTCCGCATGCTGCCCATTTCTAACAAAGAAATCCGCCACTTCCATCCCACGCTCATACCGGAACGCTTCTTCGGTAGTAAGACCGAGTACACAGTCGCACCATGCCAGCCTGATGCACTGTCCCGTCCAGCCGTATAAGAAATATTCCGGCCTTCCGGAAACATTTCCAAATGCATTGGCAGAGCCGAACGTCTTGTATCCACAGCAGGCGCCGTCTTTATAATAACGGCTGTCCAGCACATTTTTCTTATACTCTACCATCTCGCTGTATGTATGCTGGCGCACCGTCTGGGGCTTTAATACCGTATACCCCAGCTCCACAATATTCCGAAAGCCCTTTCCCTCTTCCTCTAACTGTCCCCACGCAAGACAGAACGTTTTTGAAATGCTCTCGCCGCTTCTGAGATACCGGTATCCCTTCAGCCACGACATCGGCGTATTCCTCCCGCCGTACACCACATCTTTCATACCGTTAAACATCAACGGTCCGCTTAAGGCCGCAAGCGTCTCTCCGTCTTTTTCCTTTACCGCTCCGATAGACCAGTATTCCTGCTCGTCACCGGTCACAATATGCGGCACTGACAAAACGGTCAGATAGGAAGGCCTGCCTTCCTCTTTCCATTCTGCATTGACAGCCGGGATAGGAAGCCTGTGCTCCTCTACAATAATGCCGCCGCCCGCCTTTTCACCGATATGCGGCACAATTTTATCCGGCACTGCGGAAGGATTATCGTTGTAAATCATATTGGGAAGCGTGATTTTATTGCTGCCGGCTCCCCTGACCGGAAATACAACCATTCCCACAAAATCCGCCATCTCACTCTCACCGGTATTCGTAAATTCCACCTTCAGCTCCAGCGCATTTTGCTCTTCATTCACACAAAAGGCCAGCGCTGCCTCAATGTCCCCGCACCGGTAAGTATAAGCAGCACATTCATCCTGCTCTTCCTTTTTTACAAATACCCATTCCCTTTTTTCTATCTGAAATGGACGCGTTGTGGAATACTGCACAATATCTGCTATTTTCCACTCCTTTAACTGCGTTTCCCCGTAATATAGTTTCAGGCTGTCCTCTTCTACTCTTGCCTGGCTATTTCCATACTGAAAAATCATCGTACGATCTCCTCTTTTCTTTTACTAGACTTACCAGCCTAAAACATGCTCTTTCGTATATTCTGCAGCCTGTTTTTCTGTTAACTGCCGCCTCCTCTCATGCTGTGCGGCTCCCGGACCGTTATTTTCATATTCATACAATCTCGCATTCTTTGACAAAAACCCACCCATATGGGATTTCCAGCCATCTTCCCGGATATGCGCTCCTAACTGGCAATGCATAAACACACAGCACCCAAGTGCGTTAGGATCCGAGCCCGGATGCCAAGGACGCCCCAGGAAAACCGTATTGTCGCTGTTATTGCCCGTCATCGTACAGTCCTGAAACAGAAATCCGTACTTCTGTGCTGCAGGTGTGCTCGGCGCCGCAATGTATCCGCCGCGGTTTGTATCCTCGGGATTGACGTTTATCGAATGAATCTCACACTGTTCAAACACTGCCCTTGCCCCGCCGAAAATAAAATCCACATCGCCCTCTATGTAACAATTCTCATACAACTGCGTCCCGTCCTTGGCATAAAGCGTATCCTGCAAACCGCAGAAACGGCAGCTTTTAAACACGATATGTTCCCCGGAGGCATAGACGGCAACTGCCTGGGCGCCGCCCTCCCCGGTCCGGTCATAATCATTTGCAAATGTCACATTTTCCGCAGTAAAGTGACTGGCATAAATCCTTGCCGTACCAGTACGGAACGTACCGGTAATATCACCATTTTCCATAATTGCACCAGCATGGACATTATTTATGATAACCACGTCCGCCGCTTTTTCTCCTTCTCCAATCAACGTAATATATGGCTTGTCACCGCTGATTAAAACACGTTCACGGTAAACTCCCGGCTTAATATGAATCAGGACATCCGCCGTATTGTGAACCGGCACTGCATCAACTGCTTCCTGTACGGTCTTAAAATCACCGCTCCCATCTGCCGCCACATATGTATGCGTTTTCTGCGGCAGGTCACCCCGTATGTTCTGCACTTTGGTTTCCTCCTTTTTATCTATCATAAAAACTAAGGCATTCCTTTCCTATGTTATATTGTATAAAAAAGGGCTACG
>CANOFI010000187.1 GCA_947565255.1 uncultured Lachnospiraceae bacterium | reverse complement strand
CGAATCATTTCCGGTGTCGGTGTTGGCATTCCTTTCACCTCCTGTGATATTGTGTCTGTGGTTGCTGTTATATGTCAGCTTGTTTTGCGTACCAAAACGTCACGCGTTTTCACACGCTTAATCATTATAACAAATATTAAAAACTTGTCAAGGAAAATTTTTACGGAAAATTTTTACAGAACCATCCAATCTGGATTCTCACAGGCAGCGGTTCGGACAGGTCTGCGCTTTTGCGGCGCTGACCCTGCGAAATCCCAGAGGATGCAGGCATGCAGACGGCACAAAGCGATTCTAAAAGGCCCAATGCCCCAGCAGTTCATGGCGTATCTGAACTGCCGCTCTCACGGCAATGTCCCCCTTCCTCAATGAATTTTATAAATAGAAAACAGCTTGTCCGATCCGTAGGAGTACAGCCGGCTGTAATCCACCTCTATGGAATCCACCGCCTCGAACTCCACCCTCCACAGGTTGGCGTAATAATCCAGGTTAGCCCCGTCAAACCGTCTCCCCACAATAAAATATCCGTTCTCCCTGTCTATGCTTCCCACATTTGCCATGGAGTACATATCTTTATTCAGATACAGAGATATGTTGGGCTCCTGCCACCAGTCCCCGCAGTACAGGACCGCCTCCTCGCCTAAGCCGCTTATTTCCTGAAGAAACTCTTTCATCAGCTGCTGCTCATAGCTGTCCTCACGGGACTTCTTTATATAAGAAATCGCGCTGTCTCTGATGGTCTTCAGGGGGAATGCCGGCAGCAAGAGAAGGAGGCAGCCGGCAGCGGCGGCGATCCCCCCAGCGCCGGGAAGCGCTCCTGTCTTCCCACTGCTCCCCGGCGCGCCGCCGGCATGTGTTTTCCTGTATTCCCCAACCAGTCCGGGAAGCGCCAGAAGCAGCGATGCCGCCGCATATGCCACAAAGAACTTCACCATCAGCTCATTGGCCGCGTGCCTTCTGTCGTACATCAGGCCCTTTCCGCCTAAAAGGATAAAGTAGATGGGAAGAGACGACCCGCTGACTCCCGCCATCACAGCCGCGGCCATGCCGTCGGACATGCCTTTTTTCTTTCCTGACAGACACCTGAACACATGGATGAGGTACATTGCCGCCGGGACAGCCAGAAGGGCAAGGCAAAAGTACTGATTCCACATGAAAATGTTCTTCAGATAGTTAATTTTCTCTCCCACGTTGCAGGCGGTATCTATACCCGATGACTGTACCAGCATATTGCGCCACTCCGTTTTCCACCACCTGATATACCGCCCCATGCCTCCCAGCTCTTGCAGCTTATAAAAATCCATCGCCCCGATTCCCGCCAGGAACCCCAGCGCATATCCGATTCCGCCTTTCCCCTTAATCCTCTTGGTCAGAGCCGTCTCTATGAAAACCATTCCCGACAGGCTGACCACAAAAAAGATCATGGAGGTTTTTGTCAAAAACGAGAACGCGGTCATAGCGCCTGCCAGAACCATAAACCGCGCCTTGCCCGTCTCATAATAATCCAGAAGAAATACAAAAAACGCCAGCAAAAAGCACAGCGCCGCGGCCTCCCCGATGAGACGGGTTGACGTATATATAAACTGTCTGTCTGTCATTAAAATCACATAAGTCAGAACCGCAGACAGAATATATTTTATCTTTTTGTCCGGCAGGCATTTGTTCAGAAGCCTCCAGAACAGAAAGATATCCGCCGTTCCGTACAGGAGAGGGACAATCCCCGACGAGAGATTGCTGATGCCCACCACCCGGTACAAAATCCCCGTGGGGAACAGCACGGACTGACCGGTGGTGATCAGATTATAAAAGGCAGTTCTCACCGGATATGATGTCCGATATCTGCCATATCGCATCACGTTCGCCGCCACCGACCCGTTGTATGCCTCATCATACCCCAGCAGCTGGTACTGCATCGTGTTGATTCCGTCCACAAGGAACACTGCGGCAAGAAACAAAATCAGCCCCGTTCCCACGGCCGCTTCCCATGAAAACCGCTTCTTCTCCCTGTCCCTCTCTCCGCTTATCTCCTGCTTATTCGCACTTTCCTCCTTCAACTCACCTTTCAGCATCATCTTCCTTCTACCATACCTTTCCTGAATCTTCGGAAATCGCCCAGGGCCTTCCACCCGATTCCGATAATTTTCCGGATATTGACCGAATTTTTCCCTCCCTGACGAGGCTTAAAACTGATCTCTTTAAATATCAGCTTCTCGTTGTAAAAGACGAAATAGACCGTCAGCATAATATTGGGAAGATTATAGTCCCAGGGCAGCCTGTCTAAATATTTTTTTATGGTCTCAGCCTTCATCAGCCGAAACGGCGCGTTGGCGTCCGGCGCCCTCACTCCGAAGAACACTGACAGCAGCATGCAGACCACACGCTCCACAAACGCTCTGACCCGCCCATCCCCCCGCTTCAGCCTCTTTCCCAGTATGATGTCGTATTCATCTCTCAGTTCCCAGAAACTCTGAAATTCCTCCGGGTTGGTCTGCCCGTCAGAGTCTGTCTGAAATATATAGTCTGCGCCATGTTTTATAGCATAATCATAGAGCGCCATGAGTTTGGGGCCGTGCTGCTTTCCCGTCTCTGACAAAATCTCCAGATTCCCGTGCTTTTCCTGTAAGGCCCTCAGCTTCTCATGGGTGGAATCCGTGCTGCCGCTGTCTGCAACCACAAGCCTGGAGCCGTCTCCCCCTGCCCGAAGCCACTGCCTGACCACTTGTTCTATATTTGCCTCCTCATTGTAGGCCGGCATGACAATATACAATAATCCCATTTCTTCGTCCTTTCGCCGCTTTGCCGGAGCCCTGTCTCATTTGACATTGTCCGTCTGCCGTCACCACCAGCATAGTATAACACATAAATCTGTGTTCTGCGACAAGATTGTGCCGGGCATATATACGCGGCGCTGCCTGTCAGCCGGAAAAGTCCCGGGCTGAAGACAGCGCCGCAAAAAAATAATTATTCCCCTTTCTGAATCGCTTCCCGCAGTTCCCGGACTGACTGATCCGTCACCTGGCCGTCCCGGAACAGGCCTGCCGTTCCTCCCACAAAAATATCGGCCCCGGCTCTGCGCATTTTTACTGCATTTTCCAGGCTGACATTCCCGTCTACCTCAATCCACATATCCTGATGTCCTGTTTTTTCCAGCATCAGACGGGTATCCCGAATCTTTTCAATCGTAGCCGGAATCGCCTTCTGCCCGGCAAATCCCGGATTTACGGTCATAAGAAGCACACCGTCCAGGTCATCCAGCACATACCGCAGCAATTCTACGGAGGTAGCCGGATTCAGCGCCGCAAAAACTGTGACCCCTTGTTCCTTCAGACACGCCAGCGTCCGCTGCAGATGACAGGCGGCTTCATAATGCACTGACACAATATCGCCGGGTCCAATATCGAACCAGCCCAGTTTCTCCTGGGGATTCTCCACCATCAGATGAATATCCAGCGGAATATCCGTCAGTCTGCGCAGCTGCCTGCAGTAATCGGTTCCCATGGTAATGTTTGGCACAAAACTGCCATCCATAATATCGATATGTAAATATTCTATATGATTTTTTTCAAATATCCTCAGCGTTTCGGAAAGCGCGCCAATGTCAGCGCACATCATGGAAGGAGAAATCTTCGCCTTATTCATCTTCATCTCCTGACATAGAAAACACAATACGGTTTGTAAATATATTCCGGTCCGTCAACATCGAGAAAGCCTCGCCGCAGCGGGAGAGCGGCAGGATATGGCTGATAATCTCCCTCACCTGCAGCCTGCCCTGCCCCATAGCCTGTAAAGATTCTTTCCAATCATTTTCTGTATCGGAAAACGACGAGTTCCATGTGCCCTTGACCACCAGCTCCTTGCGCAGTATGCACCAATATGCCTTCTGAGGAAGCTCCACGTCTCCTGCCGGATTTCCCATAAGTGCCACGCGGCCGAAAGGCCGCACTGCGTTAAGACAGCGTACAATTGCATCAGAGCAGCCGGTTCCTTCCAGCACAGCATCTACTGCCGTCCCGTCTTCATATGTAAGAAACCCCATCTTTTCTGCCAAACTTGTCTTCCTCTTGTCGATATCGAACAGATATACCCTGGCCGCCCCGAAATCCCTGGCCCACTGGGCCGCCAGTAAACCGATGGGACCAGCACCCGAAATCAGCACCGATTCGCCATGGTTCACCCCAAGCCGGACCACTGCATGATGAGCCACAGAAACGGGCTCGCACAAAGCCCCCTCCTCCAGACTGACATTATCCGGCAGCTTTATAAGATTCCAGCGCTTTACATTCATATATTGGCCGTACCCGCCGTCACGGCGCGAGCCGTAATAATCGTAATCTTCACACAGCTGAAAAAGCTGTTTTTTGCACATCTCGCATTTACCGCAGGGCAGAAGAGGGAACACAGTTACCCTCTGGCCTGTCAATTCTCCCTTTGGATCATATTCCACCACACCGGAAAACTCATGTCCGGGAATCGTGGGAAAATGATAGGTTCCCTTTGTCAGCACCCTTGCCGCATCGCTGCCGCAGATGCCGCAATACCGGACGGCCAGCAGCACCTCATCTTCTTTACATTGGGGAACAGGCACTTCCTCATAGCGCAGGTCCGCCACTCCGTGAAGATTTGCCGCCATCATTTTTCTTTCCATAAACTGTCTCCTTCTATGTTTTTTCCCTGTTTTCCGATGTGCCCCAGCTGTCCACCTGGGCATGCATATCTGCTCCCATGGGCTTGGCTACGCCTTTGACCTCCGCTGCTTCATATTGACGCCATTGCTGCCAATACTGCTGTCCGAACAGTATACTTTCATCGTCCCATTCCTCCCGCAGCCGAAACAGTTTCCGGCGCAGCCTTCCCACAATCTCGTCACTGCCGGCCATATCAAACAGATTATAGCGCTCCCACGGGTCTGTCTGCAAATCAAACAACTGCGTCATTTTAATATCCTGAGTGCGGTATTCCAGCAATTTATACC
>CANOFI010000186.1 GCA_947565255.1 uncultured Lachnospiraceae bacterium | reverse complement strand
GGCAGGTCATATGTGATTTTGACCTGTTCGTCTTCTCTGAGCAGAACGTCCAGTTCTTCCTCCTCCATGTAAGGGCTTACATAATCCTTCTCTCCAGACATTGTTCTGGCATCTGCGACATTTATTTTATGAAAATCGGTCTTTTTTTCAAATACCTGGCGGTATTCATAGCTGGACAAACCATATTCCATCAGCTTTTTGGTATCGCTCCATTTGTAGCTTTTATGGTTTGGCCATCCGCAGGCAAGCAGGGCTACAATAAACAGCTTGTTGTCTTTATATAACGCGCCCACATAACAGTATCCAGCCTGGTTGGTAAATCCTGTTTTTCCGCTTAACGCGCCTTCCATCATGCCTAAAAACGCATTGTGGTTGGTACAGTGGTAGGAGGCTTTGTTTTCCACATCAAAAAACGCATAGGACGGCGTTTGGGTAATATTTAAGAAGGTTTCTTTTTCCAGGGAACCGTGTACACAATAGCTCATAATCGCTGCCAGATCTGCTGCGGTTGTGCTGTGGAACTTCTGTGTGCCGTCTGCCAGCAAAACCTGCGCATCCAGACCGTTTGGCGTGATAAAATAAGTATCAAAGCAGCCGATATCCCTCGCCTTCTCATTCATCATATCCGTAAATGCCGAAACTGCTTTTTTGCTCTCCTCTTTTGTGCGCGTACCGGCGTCCGGAAGGTTCAGCTTTTTGGCGCCGATATGCTCCGCGATGGCCACTGCGCTGTCATTATGGGACTCTAACATCAGAGAATAAAACAGGTCTTTTAGCACGAACTGCTGTCCGCACCGCATGCCGAGATGCACCTTGGGCTGGGAGGCCGCATAGGACGACGCGGTGACCGTCTCCTCCATATTGCAGTTTTCCAGTGCAACAATTAATGTCATAATTTTTGTCGTGCTCGCCATGGGCATAATCGTTTTTCCGTTTTTTTCAAACAAAATCCGCCCGCTGTCTCCGTCCATTAAGACGCACGCGCCGGAGTAAAGATTGTCCGGCTCCTTTTTTTCCTCGCCGCGGACATCCAGTCTTAAAAGGGTCAGGAGCAGGCTGATGGTCAGGAGTATGTACGGTATTTTTTTTGCAGATTTCTTTTTTATGTTCTTTTTGTTTTTCATCGAAAACTTCCTTATTTTTCATAAAGTTCTCCCTTTACTATATGAAAATGCGCGGTGCTTTATGAATGCAGGTCTTTTGTGATGCGCTGTTTCCTTTTATCATAATATGGCGGCATGCAGTCATATGTGGTCAGCCTTAATGGATTCGCCTGAATGATATGCCAGATTGATCGCATGATCAAAAAAAACGATTCAAAAACACTTCGACGGACACTATGTCAGCATCCTCTTCAAAGTTGTTTTTGAATCGTATTTCCTTTTCTAATCTTGAATTTGCACAAATATAAAATAGTCAGATGTTATCAGAAGACCGGGCTGCAGCAAACCCGTCTTTTTGCTTTTCTTTAATCAATATTCGAATCTTCTGTTACAATTCCCAGAGCTTCAAGTTTGGCTTTGGTCGTCTTTAACTGGTACTGAATTTCTTTTTCCCTATCCCCTGCCGCTTTAATCCTCTGCAAATCTATGAACTTGTCCATCAGTATTGTAGCCTGTTCTTTCTCTGTCAGTTCCAATACCTCCATGTGATTTCTCCTTTCTGTCAAAGCCTTTCGATTCCTTAATTGTACTTAAATTATTACTTATGTCATGACGAGAATCAATAGTTTTATTGAAAAGTTTTTACAACAATTCCTGTGTAGCTGTATATGAAATTATAAACTGGTGTTTGACAAATCAGGAATGAAAAAACCTAAAACTTGTATTTTTTACCATGAGAAAGCAACAGTCCGTCTGTTAATTCCACACATAATATTATCGTATTTTCATCGTCAAAATTATTATGTCCGTTGTCAATCCATTCAGAAAATACCTGCTTCAATTTTCCGGCAATTGTATTATTTTCTTCTTTTCCAAAATAACCTAAATTGATACCCTTTCCATGTGCTGTAAACCATTCGCCGGCTATTGCAACAGCAGGATTGTTTTCCAGATGCTTCATTTTATTTGAGCGTGCATAGGTAATACTGTAAAATGCACCATTTTCATAATAGGCATTTACATACCGTACATAAGGCACTTCCTCTTTGATTGTTGCCAGTGCAATTACCGTGTCTTTTCCGAACCGTTCCATCATTATTTTTTCAGCTTCTTCAGTTAATTTGACCATAACTGTCTCCTTCATAAAATTCGATTTTCTTTCGTTCACCCCGGTAAATGGAAATTTTACTCCCCTTTCTTCATGTAACTGAGATAATCCTTGCCGACATAAATGACTTTATTCTCTTTTACCGCAAAACCGATTACATCGCCCCAGTCTCCCTCGCCTTCAACCACATAGGCGATTTCATCGTCCTGATTCAGCATATTTACATATAATGTTGTAAACCAGCAGTAATTTAAAATATCAAGCTCATTGTCAAGTGCAGGCAATTCAAACTCTTCCTCCGTATCACCTTCTGCTGCACAATCTATGATTCCCCTGCAGATTTCGCTTATCTCAGATTCTGCAAGATTATTAAATGCAGCAACGCATTTTTCAGCACATGCAGACAAATCAGGGCTTTGCACGCCAATACTCAGCATATCACTGCCTTCATCATCGCGGAAAAACGCACTTTTGAAGCTTCCTTCACAAAAATCTTCTTCCTGGTGTATCCAATTAATCATAAAACACATCCTCCTTCTTTCTCTTTCTGGAAAAATTTTCATTCTTCTATCTAAACGCTTTTGGCTGCTTTATCAAAAGGAAGCCAGATTCAGAGCAACCTTTAAAATCATCTGTGCATCTTTTAATTCTATCCTGTCATTGCCGTCTATATCTGCTGCTTTTTTCTGATTATCATTTAAGGAGGCCAGATTCAATGCGGCTTTTAATACCAGCTGGGCGTCTGCAAGGGTCACTTTGGCATCGCCCGTCACATCTCCTTTTGTTGGAATTGCGGGATTTTTGGATGCAGCCGGTGAATCCGGTTTTTCCGGCAAATTCGAGTTTTCCGGCTTATCGGATGGTCCGGCCGGGACTGACGGCAAACGGGATGCTTCTGGTTTTATTGACGGTCTGGCTGAAACGTCCGGAATATTTTGTGTTCCCTGCTTCACTGTAACTGTATAATCTGCTTTCACCGTATCATCCAAAACCGCGGTAATTACAGCAGTTCCCTCTGCATACGCATGCAGGGTTCCGTCCTTGTCCACTTTTGCAACTGCCTCGTCTGATGACTGAAAGGTGATTGTATCCACAGAAGGCGTCGAAAATCCAAAACCTAAATTTGTCAGCTTTAGTATGGGTGCAGCCGTTTCTCCTGCCTGCAGTTCCTGCTTTTGATAACTCAGGGATAAACTCCCGAGATAATCCGGAGCCGCTTCGACAGCCACCTTTTTCACGCTGTTTGTTCCCGTGCTTTTTTCCGTTCCGCTGTAAACACTGAATAACTGTGCCCAATAGCGCACGCCATCCTGATAAAAGCACCCGATTCCAATACTTTCATAATCCGCGTTCATAATATTCGCATAGTGTCCCGACGAGTTCAACCAGCCCGTCATCACATCATCCGCATTTCGATAGCCCGCCGCGATGTTTTCTGCACAGCCCATCGTATAGGGACTTTCAAGAATGGAAAAGCACCGTTCACCGTTCGGTCTTGTATGGCTGTAGTATACCGCACATTCTGCAGCCCTCTGCATAGCCTTCTCTGACAGGATTTTATCCATTTTCAGGGGATTTTTTCCCTGTGCGGTTCTTGCCTTATTCACCTGTTCCAGCACCTGAAATGCCTGTTCCTCGTCAAATGTACCCTCTACGTATACATTCACTTTTCCTTTACCGGATTCTTCCGTAAAACTCCAGTCTGCAAGCTCAGCCACATAAGAATAAATCTCATTTGCGGAGATATTACCCGTTCTGCAGTACTGAACCTTATTGGTTTTGTCAATAATTACGGTAACCGGAAGGGTTACGCCTGAGCCTGAGCCGGCTGTATTTTGAAGATAACGAAACATTGTGCCTGAAGCCGCACTGGATTCATCGTAACAGAACATCACAGCATCATTTTCATTTTCTTTCTGCACAGCCCTGACTGTTTCCGCCGGATGCTGGTCTATATCCACAATGATAAGACGCATATCTTTGTTCTGAATCCAGCTGCTGTTGCACAAAGACTGGATTGCGCTGGTGCTGTTAGAACATCTTCCATCCGTTCTGGCAAACAACAGAACGGTTACGATTCCTTCCGAACGGCTGCTGACTTTCCTGCCATCCACAGTTGTAAATTCTGCGTCCAGATTATCCGCACCGTACCCTTCGCCCAAATCTCCTTTTGCCGCATAGCTGACTTTCTGGGGATTTCCAAATGCTGCTGTGCAGAACATTGCGGCAAGTAATATGCACCATCGTTTTTTCCATGTTTTCATTTTTTCCATGTACTTTTCCTCCTCGTTTCTATTTTCAGTATTAATTTTATTTCTTTTATGAAACTATAAGGTTTATATTTCATAAACCTTTCTATTGAACCTCCCAATATTACATTGTTATTTTATAGCCATATTCCTAAATTAATTTTAATCCTTTATACTGGAAAAAACAAGATTTTTTTTGATACTCTTTTTACATTCCTTAATTATCTTATAAACCTCTTTTTTGTAACCGTCCTCTATTCTTTTCAACTGTCGTCCAGACGCGCCTGTGACAGAACCTTCGCACGAAACATACAAGTGTATCACAAAATACTTCGTAGTTTAGGCAGGCTCCGGTTGAATGACCTCTGAAATTCACTGCCGTTTCCTCACCGAGCCCAAATCCTTTTACATTATCAATCTAAAAGACGAAATCCATTTATGATTGAGACAAGATGTGAGACTTTAAATAGTAAATGTTCTTATCAAAAATAAGTAAGGTTTTTCGGGCGTACTGTAGAGGAATATAAAAAATGGCTGATTGATAACACAAG
>CANOFI010000185.1 GCA_947565255.1 uncultured Lachnospiraceae bacterium | reverse complement strand
AAATCAGCCAGAGGAATAGGACGGGAACGAGTGTATAATTTCATTGTGGAATTTATCAAGAAAAATTGAAAATAACTGGTGCAAAAACTAAGAAGTAGTATCACGACTGCTGTAATACAGGTCTTTTTTTTCATAAAAATCACGCATTCCTTTCGTTTCGCCAGAGTGCGTCTGACGTGAATGAATTATCAGACATGCCTTAAGGAACAAATAGCAGTGAAAAACATATTTTTCAAACGATGCTCCTTTTATGCGAATGATGCATTTCAGGTAATTGCGGAAGTCTTATTCGGAGTGACGAGTTTGGAAAATGTATATAATCCGCTCCAAAGCGTTTTGAAGCCGCTGTATTTTTATATACATTTTCCAAGCTCTGGTAGTGAAAGAAAAGTTTCGCTAATATCTGGAATGCTGTATGGATAATGAGAAAGGCTGCCGCGTGCGGCAGCCTTTCTGTGTAGTATTTTAAGTTTTAGCGGTATGAGAGTGTCAAATCTTCTGTGACAATCGTATTGAAATCATATTCCGCTCCATCCTTGTCATACCATGCAGAGCCGGTGGATGGGGAAAGTGCCGGCAAAGAGACCTTTGAGCCTTTCTCTACCTTCTGCGTGGCAAACAGATTGCCGCCGGCATCTAAAAACGTTACAACACAGATATCCGATTCGGTATGACTGGTTTGAGAATTTTCGACCGATGTGGATTCCTCGTTTGCTGTGTTGAACTTTTCTTCCAATTGTTCTTCCGTAAGCGGCAGCTGGTTTAAACGCCCGCTTTTCTTTAAGTCCAGAATACGGTTGCGGATTAATTTCGGGAAAGCAGAATAGTCAATCTCTTTTCCGCTGAATACGGTTTTTACGCCGTTTTCATCACTTTGGAACTGTGCGGACTGACCGACAGTAACAAGTGTCTCCTCGTCGGAAATGCTTCCGTCCGGTGAAATCAGTGCTGCGCCGACCTTTCCGTCCAAAACGGCAAGGTCAACAAGACATTCGTCTGCCTGCTGCTGCATGGCAACACGGAATACTGTGCCTCGTACGGCCATGACAGAGTTCGGCGTGTGAATTTTATAAGTCGAATCCCTGCTCAGCTTATTGTTGATTTCATTTAATATAGCCCCGCTGATGAGCTTGATTTCTGTTTTGCTGTCTTTGCTGTCTCCGGAGGCGAGCAGCTCAATTTCGGTTTTGGGCTCCAGGGTTACATATTTATCGTCATCCAGAAGGAGCCGAATGAAGCCTTCCGGACCAACCGTTAAGTGGTCGCCGTTCTCAAGCTTCATCCCCTTGTATGTATCAATCGTCTGCCCTTTTCGCAGAACGGTTGCGTCTGCTTTGGCTTCAAAGATGGATATCTCACGAAATTGTGTCTGCCCGCGCCTGTTCAGGAAAAATACAGCGGCAGCGACAGCGATTACAGCCAGTATGCCAACAACAGCAAACAGACGGATTTTCAAGTTGCTATTTGATTTAGTTGATGGTTGTTCTTTCATTGCTTATGCCCCTTTTTTAATATACTACCTTTATCATATATGAAAATTTTGATTTCGTAAAGATTAATCTGGATTTTTTTGCAAAAAAAACGATAATTTTTACCAGATTGAGGAAGAATTATTTTTGACAGATCCGGCATGACGTGTTACACTAAAAGTATGAAAGATACAATATTGCGAGGAGAGGAAGCATGAAAAAAGCGGCGTTTGTACTGGCATTGTTAATCGGAAGTCTGCTTATGACGGGCTGCGGCAATAACTCTGCGGGTGACACAAAGAAAGAAAAGAAGGCAGATTCCACGGCGGATGTCTATTTTACCAGTCTTGGATTTGAGAAGGATACAAAGGAGCCCTTGGGTTTTTTGGGTGCAGACGGGTTTGGAAAATATACAAAAGGCGGCCGGGGAGGTAAAGTGATAGAGGTTACCAATCTGGATGACGGCGGGGAAGGCTCCCTTCGTGCGGCCGTGGAAGCGGAAGGGCCGCGTATTGTGGTATTTAAGGTGTGCGGAACCATTCATCTGCAGTCGCATCTGACCATCAAAAATCCGTACATCACCATTGCGGGGCAGACAGCTCCCGGAGATGGCATTTGCCTGGCGGAGTACGGGCTTATCGTGGAAACCGAAGAGGCGATTGTCAGATATTTAAGGATGCGGCCCGGGGATTTGGCCAGGGAAGAAAGCGATGCCGTGTGGGTGAAGGATTCCAGGCATGTGCTGACAGACCATTTGACGACATCCTGGGGGACGGATGAGACATTGTCCGTGTCAAACAGCGATGATGTCAGCGTGCAGTGGTGCTTAATCAGCGAGAGTCTGAATAATTCCATCAATGCAAAAGGAACACACGGCATGGGGTCTTTGATCCGCGGAAGTACGGGGCAGAAGGTAACGTTTCATAATAATCTGTTTTTTACCCATAGGAACCGCAGTCCGATGAACGGCAATTACACACCGTATACGGAGGATGCGGAAGGATTTAATGTGGAGTTTATCAACAATGTGGTTTATAACTGGAATGCGAAGAGCGCAGGGAAAAACCACGATGAGAACAGCATAACAAAATGCAATTATATCAAAAATTATTACAGGTCCGGACCAATTAGCGGCGGCAAATATATGTTCAGCGAGGAGTGTCCTTATGCACAGATGTATGCGGAGGGAAATTCCATGAACGACGAAGTGCCAGAGGATCAGTACAGCATATTTGAATTTTCGGAAGACAAACCGATTAATATGGAGACATATGTGCAGAAGGGGCGTTTTTCGTTCTCCGTTATGGATAATATTGTGGATGCAAAAGATGCCTATACGCAGGTCATGGAGGGCGTCGGCGCGTCGCTGAGCCGCGATGCGGTGGATACGGCCGTATTGGAGGCGGTTGAGAGCGGAAAAGGCAAGCTGATTGACAAGCCCACAGAGTCCATCGGATATGACGAATCCTGGGGCAGTTACTATCCGCCGCTTGCCCAGTATACGCCATACAGGGACAGCGACGGAGACGGTATGAGCGATGCATGGGAAAAAGAAAGCGGACTTAACCCCGAAGATGCATCTGATGGTGCAAAAGTGAATGCCAGCGGTTACACAAATCTCGATGTATTTTTAGAGTACCTGGTGCAGAATCCGGACAAAGCATATGAAAAATCAGGGGAATAAATGTGGTGCTTGATTTTCTGTATGCAATGAGCCGGGAGCATATGCCATAACGGACTAAATTCTTGTTGCTTACGTATTCATTTTTGACTTTGGTATGTTCTGTAAAGCGCTGTCAGATAAAGCTTTGATGGTTATTATTCATATTGTATTTCTCGCCGCAGGCGCCACAACAGGTATATATTTGGCAGCAGTAAAAATAAGTTAATAAAATCCGTCAGTTCCCAGATGAGTTCCATTGACAAAAAGGAGCCGGCAAATAAAAGAACAAGATAGGCGCATTTGTATAGCTGCAGATGCGTCTTTTTTTGTACTTGGTATCCGGCGGGCTTTGTGTGGGAGGGCAGGCGCAGGTTTCGTTCTTCTAAAAAGGTGAATGCACGTTCTCCAAGAAAATACCATCCAATCATTGTAGAAGCTGCGAACAGGATGAGGGAAATGCCGAGAAGCTGTTCACCAAAGGGAAGCAGAGAAAAGGCATTAAGCGTCAGTTCTCCGGCGCTGCATGATAAAATGCGTGCCGGGTTTTTCAGAAAACCTGTGACAATTAACAGACCGGTTACGCCGCACATGACAACTGTGTCCCAGAATACACCGGTCATGGAAATGAGCGCCTGGCGGCCTGAGCTTTTTGTGTCGGCAGAGGCGGAGGTGATACCGGCTGTTCCGAGACCGGCTTCATTGGTAAATAATCCCCTTGCGATGCCGTAACGAAGGGCAGTTGACAGGCCGCCTCCTAAAATGCCGCCTGTCAGGGATTCTTTTGAAAAAGCAGATAAGACAATTAATTTTAGTGCAGGTTGTATATAATTTTTCGTTAAAATTAACAAAATAGCACAGCAAAATATGTAAAAAATGCCCATAAATGGAACAAGAACGGAGCAGACTCTGCCGATTGCGTGGCATCCTCCCATCAGTACGGCGCCTACTAAAATGGCACAGAACATTCCGGTCAGCACAGGCGGAATGCCGAATGCGGACTCTGCAGCCAGGGCAGCGGAATTGGACTGGGTGGCACATCCGAGAAACAGGGAGGCGGCAATGACAGCAAAAGCGAAAAAAATGCCTGTGAGAGGGTGTTTTAATATATTTGCAAAAATATACATGGCTCCCCCGGTTGGGCTCCCATCGTTTTGCCTGAACTGGAAACGATGGCTCAGATAGCATTCGGCATAGGAGGTGGCCATGCCAAGGATTCCGGTTAACCAGCACCAGAGTACGGCGCCCGGGCCGCCAAGGGCAACGGCTGTGGACATGCCGACAATATTTCCGGTGCCGAGGGTTGCGGCAAGGATGGTCATAAGCGAGGAGAAACCGCTGAGCCCTTTTTGATGGGAAGTTTTTGATGCAGTTTCCGGCTTTGAGGGAATTTTGTTTGTTTCCGGCGTGACGCTGAGGCGGATTCCGTGAAGTACCTTTTTTTGAATAAAATGAAGACGGATTGTAAAATAGAGATGGGTCCCCATCAGCAAAAACAGCGCGGGATAGCCCCAGAATATCTGGTTTATGTTGTGTATGACATGCATGCAGAACACCTTTTAAGGAACATTTTATTATCCAATATATGTGTGCAAGGGGACAAATAGAACGCGGAGGTATTGTTGTAAGGGTAAAAAGTGGTTCTGCCAGGAGCAACGATTGATGGATTTTTAGGAACAGTAAATTGTGTGTGGTGTGCGGAAAGAGCGGTTCAGTCAGAAATAAACATTGAATTGAGTTAGGAACAGCAAATTGTTTGCGGCAAGCAAAAAAGAGTGGTTTGGCCAGGAGTAAATATTGAATTGAGTTAGGAACAGCAAATTGTTTGCGGCAAGCAAAAAAGAGTGGTTTGGCCAGGAGTAAATATTGAATTGAGTTAGGAACAGCAAATTGTTTGCGGCAAGCAAAAAAGAGTGGTTT
>CANOFI010000184.1 GCA_947565255.1 uncultured Lachnospiraceae bacterium | reverse complement strand
CCTTTATTTGTAATTACTGCTGGAACTCCCATATATATTCCTTCATGACCATACTCGCCATTAAGATATGTTGAACAATTCCTGTGAACATAACTAAAATTTAGCATTAAAAAAGGCGCCTTGCAATTTAAAAATTGAAAAAGCGCCCGGCTGCGTTAATATATGTAATTGCGGAAG
The DNA here is from genome assembly GCA_947565255.1 of uncultured Lachnospiraceae bacterium. Classification (GTDB taxonomy): domain Bacteria; phylum Bacillota; class Clostridia; order Lachnospirales; family Lachnospiraceae; genus JAAVZI01. The sequence goes on along the minus strand of CANOFI010000184.1, from coordinate 4,875 downwards.
TCTTATTGGAACTGCCTAAACTCTGATAATAAAATAAGAGTTTTGCAAATACTGATTCATAAATACATGAAAAGGAGAACATTCAAAATGCATGCACAAATCGTATATGCCAGCAAGGCAGGACACGCCAGAAAAACTGCCCTTGCCCTTGGGAACATGCTGGACCTTCCGGTAGCACACGTTTCTGAAACCCCTTCCCTGGAAAATGTTGACGTACTCTGTTTCGTAAGCGAAATACGGGACGGCAACTGTCTTCCCGACGTACTTACTTACGCCAAAAGCCTTAAAAATAAAGCAGTTCCGATGGCAGCTATTATCTCCTGCACCGGTCATCCTGCCAACAGCCAGACTCTTCTGAAAACGCTGCTGGAACAAAAAAATATTGCTGTAAACGGCGAAAATATCTGTCTGAGCCGCGAGTTGTTTTTAAACATCGGCCATCCGAACAAGTCGGACTTTGCGCGGAGTGCAAAATATCTGAAAGGAATTCTGGGAATTCCGCTGTATGAAACATAATAAAGTTAGTTAAAATACACAATATCTTCCTCTGGTTTTTCAGCAGGCGTAATTTCCGACGGGTACAGTACCGGGCCTTCCCCCTGATACTGCTTCACCATCTCCTTCTCCACCTTTGCCGTCACCATAATCCAGTCTCTCAAAGCCAGCTTATCTGCCATCGGGGACTTGCACATTACCCCGATGTATGCAATGTCATCCGCACAGCACGTCATTGCAAAACGACCTGCCGCAAACGTCTGTCTTCCAAGCTTTTTATCCTTGTAGACCGTTGCCCTGAACTTCACCGTTTTTCCAACATATTTATCCACATTTTCCATTGCGTCCAGATACCAGATTCCAAAATCCTCATCGGCTATTTCAATGCAGTCTGCTTTTATGTCAAATGGCAAATCCTCCGGTCCCATCGGAATCATATTGCCCGACATATCCTCAAATACAACCTCTGCCCGGCGGTTGACCGCCTTGACGCTTCTGCGGAAAGATCCCTTATCCACATCCGCTCTGCACCGGTTGAAAATAACCAGATCCGAGTACATAAATTTATCTGTCATCATGCTTTTCATATTATTCATGTACATCTGGCATGTACCCATATCCACTGTCGTAATGATCTGCGCCAGCATCCATTTTTTCGGCAGCGGCATCTCCATCAGATAATCCATCTGCCACATGCCGTTGTATTCAATCATGACGCGGCTCGGCTTATATTCCGAATTGCATTTTTTCAGAAATTCCGGAGTCAGCTCCTCCTGTTCCTCCACTTTCACAATAAATGCATTGTGCCTTTCCATTTCCTTTTCATCAAATTCTTCCTCCCCCTCCTCGCATACGATGAGCAGGGTTTTTTCTCCGGTCGCAAAATTCGGGTCCTGAAATGTCTCTTTGATAAAATTTGTTTTTCCGCTTTCCAAAAAACCGGCAAATGCAAATACTAATGTTTCCATCTTCCTGTCTCCCTTACACGTGGAATCTTTCCTTTAACTGTTCTTCCTTTAAATCTGTTCCAATCACACAAAGACGTCCTGTATACTCCGGAGAACCCGAACGAAGCTCATACTCGCCCGGAACCAGGTCAAAATAAATCCATTCGCCGTCCGCTCCGGCAACCATTCCCTTTGCCCGTAAAATAACGCCAAGCTCCTCTGTCTCAGCCAAAATCTTTAATACAGACTCCACCTCTTCTTTTGTAAACCTGTGCGGTGTCTCCACACCCCAGCTCGTAAATATTTCATCTGCATGATGGTGGTGATGTCCATGCCCATGGTCATGGTCATGCCCACAGCCGCATTCTCCTTCATGATGGTGATGTCCATCTTCATGGTGATGGTCATGGCCTTCTTTATGATGATGCTCATGGCCCCCTTCATGATGATGCTCATGGTCTTCCTCATGATAGTGGTGATGCTCATGATCTTCCTCATGATGGTGGTGTTCATGGTCCCCTTCATGATGGTGGTGATGTTCATGCCCCTCTTCATGATGGTGCTCATGCTCACAGCCGCATTCCTCGCCATGATGATGTATATGGCCACATTCCGGACAGACTGCTTCCTTCAGCAGTTCTTCTTCAAAAGAAGTTTTCTTCTCCATGGCAGCCAGTATCTGCGCGCCGCTGATTTCCTCCCACGGAGTAGTAATGATGGCAGCATTTGCATTTTTCTCACGGAGCATTGTCACGCATGCCTCCAACTTTTCCTCCGACATCTTCTGTGTGCGGCTCATAATAATTGCCTTGGCGTGCTCTACCTGATTATTATAAAATTCGCCAAAATTTTTCATATACATTTTCGTTTTCGTACCGTCTACAACTGTCGTAAAGCTGTTTAACACAAGCTGGTCCGAATCGACATCCTGCACTGCCTTCATTACATCCGAAAGCTTGCCGACCCCTGACGGCTCAATGAGAATACGGTCCGGATGATACTGGTCAAGCACTTCCTTTAATGCCGTTCCAAAATCCCCTACCAGAGAACAGCAGATGCATCCGGAATTCATTTCTGTCACCTGTATTCCCGCATCCTTTAAAAATCCTCCGTCGATTCCGATTTCTCCAAATTCATTCTCAATCAAAACGATTTTTTCTTCTCCAAAGGCCTCCTTCAAAAGCTTCTGAATCAAAGTTGTCTTTCCTGCCCCTAAAAAGCCGGAAATAATATCAATTTTTGTCATTTTCTATCCTTCTTTCTATAATTTGCCTGTACAACGATACCTATAGTATACACCCAATTTTTATTTTTGCAAAGAAATTTTTCTATATGATTTTGCATATGGTTTTGCAACACATACCAGCTCAGACAAATGAACAGACTGCTGCCGGAACATTATTCCTTCAATGCCCCTGCTCCGGAGACATCCAGTCCTGATACCGTAATTGCCGTTCCTTCTTTTATTTCTTCCTTTTCTTCTCCCTCTGTCTCACAGGTCAGGGTCACCTCCTGTCCTTCTGAGACAAATAATACTTCCTTTATTTTCTTAACCGGAACATCAAAAATATACCTTTGTCCTGACAGTACAAGATAATAATGAGAGTCCCCGTCAAATACAACCGGCGCAATTTTTTCTACGGTACCGCTGAATTTCTGCTCTTCTTTTACTGTCTCTTCCTCTTTAATCAGCTTATTTTTATACATCAGCTTTGTATATGCCTCTTCGCACTCCAAAACCGTATCCCCGATTGCCACAATCTGATATTTCTGCACATTAACCATTGCATATTTTTTCACAAGTCCGGCATCATCCTTCAACGCCACAATGTACGTCGGCTGGTCGGAGATATTCAGAAGCAGCGGAAACGCCGCCTTGTATCCAAGATTTTGCACCTGGCCTTCTGCAGAAGACATGGCGGAATCCTCAATCGCGCCCTCCACGGAATAAAAACGCGTCTCCCTTGTTCTTTGATTAATCAGTACAAATCCAACGTTTGACTGGTCTCCGCTCACTGATGTGACGCCGGTATACACCCACACATCGTCATCCATGGCAATATAATTATAGCCGTTTGTTGTCTGCAGGCAGTCCTTCTGTCCTAACACGCTGTTCCAGAAGCCATGCTTTAGTGTTCCGTGATAATCAAACTGTTCCACAAGCAGGTCCGCTGAATATACCCGATCCACCCATTCAGGCACCTTGTCAATGTCATACTCCGTACATTCCCCGGTAATTGCGTTGCACAGCACTACTTTTCCAATCGTTTCCCCGCCAAAAAGACCAATATTATACTTTTTCACGGGACAAATCCAGTATGGCGTTCCCTTTTCGTCAATCTCAAAATTTTCATCATCAAAAATATACGTCGGATACTGAAAACGCAGATGCCGTTCCAGGTTCCGGTTGAAATACTCATAAGGCGAATATTTAATCCCCTCTTTTAATTTGACACATTCCACATTCTGTGTTGTCATGTCGATGCGGATATAAGCCGGAATTCCCTCTGACTGATTCGTCAGCCATTTCACCACGCTGGCATATTTCAGCGGGGAAACACGCACCGGCTTATTGTTATAATTGATTTGCGTATACCGGTCGCTGACCTCATACTGTGACACCATATCGACCATACTGCCCATTTTGCGGTTACCCAGAATTTCAGCGGAATCTTTATCGAGAAGCGGGATCTCTTCATAAGAAATTTCTTCAATGTCCTCAAGAAATGTCCTCTCATTCACGGTCATGAGCTGCTGGTACTTTTTCGCATTGAAAAAAGTGGTGGATAATGCTGCTCCCGCTGCAAAAACTGTAACAACTGCGAGCAAAATTCCAACTCCGACACGCAGTCCTCTGTCGCGCCACATCATCTTTTTTTCCCCAAGCAGTCCTCTCTTAACTGTATATAGCAAAACACAGACAGCCACAATCGCAATCACACCGACCCACAGCTCCTGGCTGTGGATATTGAATACCGGCAACGCAATATAATAATACAAAAACAATGCTGCCAGAACCCCGATCACCATCAAAACCTTTTTCATTCTTTCACCTTTCCTTTCCGAAATTAATATTCCATTATTTCGAAACCAAAAACAATATGATATTAAGTGATACAAAAAGACACATGTCCTTTCCCATGTGCCCTTTGACCGCCGCAAGAAAAACGGCTATTCCCTTTCTTCTTTTGCAGGAAAAAACCGGTCAAATACTCTTCCTATTTTTTCCCTTAAAACCTTTTGATATACATATACGGAAGCGCCGACTAACACCATGACCGTTCCTGCCAGCAGCACATAATACCCTATTTCCAGAGTAACTGCCTTTCCTGTTTTACTCATAATACCGTACGTATGCGCCAGCTCATAAAGTCCAAGATAAACGCTCCTAAGAGCATAGTTGCAAGTAAATATAGAAAAATCTTTCCTACTT
>CANOFI010000183.1 GCA_947565255.1 uncultured Lachnospiraceae bacterium | reverse complement strand
AGCCATGGAATCCACCGCATAAAAAAATTCTGCATCATATCCAACAAGCGGAACATAATGCAGCGACGCGGCTCTGCTTCTGGTTCGTATCATTACAATTACCGGAGTTCCCTTTGCGATCGTATTTTTCAGCGCGGTTATATTGCCGGTTCTTAGCTTTGCAGAAAAACCATATTTCTTCGCAAGTTTTACAATGCCTTTACAATATACATACCCCCTGGAGGTTTTGCATGGCGTCTCCTTATATAACTCTAACCCATTCACCGCTTTTCCAAGATGGCGGTAGACATAAGCAGCCGAATATCCCCCGCACTCTATTTTTCCCTGCTTTTCACAATAGTTCTCTTTTTCAATCAGAAACGTACTATTTTTTAATCTTCTATTCCATTTCAGCAGCGGAAAGCCCATACATACAATATTTCCTACAACAAAACAAACTGCTGTCAGCAGCAAATCCCCTAAAATTCTAATGATACTATGATACATACCCTTCCAACAGCTCCCTTATATTCATCCTCTTTTTTTTAAAAAAGTGATACCTTTTTCATCCCCATCACTTCAAATACGAATCGAACACCTGTTTGGCAACCGGCACCGCCGCATGCCCGCCGCTCCCGGCCCCCTCCACAATCACTGCAATAGCAATAGACTTATCCCCATTCTTCGCGTATCCGACAAACCAGGCATGGCTCTTGCCTTTTGTCGTTCCATATTCGGCAGAACCCGTCTTTCCTCCGGCTGTATACGATGTCCCGGACAGTGCAGAGGCCGTGCCGGAATCCACAGTCTCCTCCATATAATCCTGCAAAAGTGCACACTCCTCCTTCGACAGAGGTGTTGCGAATTCTTCCTCATCAAATGTCCGTATACGGCTTCCATCCGCATTTTCCACATAATCCACAAGATACGGCTTCATCTCAACTCCGTCATTTGCAATCGCCGCAGCCGTCAAAGCCATCTGCAGAGGCGTTACCAGCGTATCTCCCTGTCCGATTACCGTCTGCATCCATTTGTATTCGCTCGTCTTATCACTGGCAGAAATGGTGCTCTTTTTCTCAGCAATTCCAATCGAAAATTTGCTCCCGAATCCAAACTCCTCACACAAGTCCTTCAGCTGGTTCCGGTCAATGTTAAGACCGATATTGACAAAAGAAGAGTTGCAGGAATGGGTAAAGGACTGCTTTAAATTCAGTTTTCCGTGCACCGTGCCATGATAGCAGTTAATCACATCCCCCTGGCTGTTTTTATGGCTGCCCTTGCACGTATAGGAATAGGTATCCTTCGCATCCGGATTTTCCCGGAGATATTCCAGCATTGTAAAAATTTTAAAGGTAGAACCCGGAGGATACTGTCCCTGCGTGGCACGGTTGACCAGTATGCCGTTTTTGCTGTCATCCTTTAAAAATTCCTCCCATAACTCCTCCACCTGATTCGGATTAAAATCCGGTTTAGAAACCATTCCAAGCACCTTACCCGTCTCCGGCTCTAATGCGACAACTGCGCCGCGGTTATTTCCCAATGCATCATAAGCCGCTTTCTGCACATCGTAATTGAGGGTGGTTATCACATTGTCACCCACATTTTTTTCTCCCTTCAAATTGCTGGCCAGCTGTTTGGTAAACAGCACATTCGACTGCAGCAGACGGATGTTATTGTACGCCTCAAGCCCGGAACCGCCGTTGACAGAATACCCGGCAACATGCGCAAACAAGTCATCATACGGATAGCTGCGCACTTCCTTTCCGGATGTATCGGTAATGGTCTGCGCAATCACCTTTCCGTCGGACGTTTCTATTTTCCCGCGCACCACCTTCTGGGCTAACAAATCCTGTCTTCTCCGGTTGTACGGACTGTTAATGACATCCTCGCTTATCGTCATCTGATAATAACCCAAATACCCCATAAGTCCTAAAAAAACAACTACAAACAGACAGGTCAGTATAATCATTTCCCGGCTTCGAATGCCTTTTTTTCTCTGTTTTTCCATCTTAAGGCCTCCTAATCATCAAAAAATTCTTCCGGTATGTGAAGCTGCATCTCATCCGCCGCCGCATACTCATCATACTGCGATTTGGGCGGTTTTTGCTGTTTCTGGCTTTGATATTCCTCGTAGGCGCGTTTCCGTTTTAAACGCTCTCTTTCTTCCACCTGCTGGTACAAAAAGTCGTCGTCAAACACAATTTCTTCCGGCGCATTATCATATTCCCTGTCTTCTTCTTCATACTCCCTGGCATATCTGTCATATTCCCCGTCCTCTTCTTCATACTCCCCGGCATATCCGTCATATTCCTCATCCTCTTCTTCATACTCCTCATCGTATCCGTCAAACTCTTCCTCGTCATAATAATCTGTCCCGCCGTCATATTCTTCATCCCCGTATCCATCGTCCGGCCTGTCATACTCCTCTTCCTCATATTCCTCATCCGGCTCATAATACCCTTCCTCATCTTCATAAGAATCCTCAGACTCCTCATAAGGAATCTTATCCTCCTTCGCCTTAAGCACATAGATTCCCTGAATAATCTGAAAAATCAAAATGGAACACAGTACGGAGCTTCCACCATAACTGACAAGCGGAAGCGTGACGCCCGTAAGCGGAATAAACTTGCTTCCGCCCCCGATCGTCAGAAACACCTGAAAAATATACCCGACTCCAAGCCCGGTCGCCACAAGCTTATAAAACGGCTCCCGTATTTTTGTCGCAATATTGATAAACATAATAAATGTACTCAGGCAGATTAAAATCATACAAAAGGAAAAGCACATGCCCAATTCCTCCGTAATCGCCGAAAAAATAAAATCCTCCGATGCAACCGGTATCGTCTGCGGCATTCCCTCCATCAGCCCCATGCCGAACCACCCGCCGGTACCAATGGCAAACAGCGACTGGGAAATCTGGCTGGTATCGTTTTTAATAACAGAAAACGGCGTGCTCCAGGTCAGTACACGCACCTTTACATGGTGGAACAAATGATAAGCCACAACCGCGGCAGCAGAGCCCCCGGCCAGCCCGCCTATAAAATAAAGCGGCTGCCTCGTCGCAACATAAACCAGACACAGATAGACGACACAGAAAATCAACGCCCCTCCAAGCTCCCTCGACCATACAAGCAGAAGAACATGCACGGCGGACACAGCCGATACAATCAGAATGGATTTTAAATCGTGCCGTTTTGCAAGAAAAGATGCAAGAAAGAACACAAAAATGATTTTGACAAGCTCTATCGGCTGTATTGTAATTCCCGCAATGCGAAAGGATATGCTTGCACCATACGTAATGCTTCCGGCCAGCTTCATTACGGCAAGAAGCCCGATTCCTGCCATTGCATACAGCCAGACGCATTTCGACAGCCAGCGCATTTTCCGAATAAAAAACGGCACGAAAAGACCAAGCGCACTGGCGCCAACGACAATCACAAACTGCTTTACAGCCCTGTCAAAGGTAATACGGGCAATCATCACAAATCCGATGGCCAGCAGCATGCACATATTGTTTACAATAAGCTTTGACATTTTGGGATAGAAAACATCATAAAGCACCATAACCGCAATAAAATATATGAGCTGTACCCCATAAAACAGCAGGTATTTCATCTCCTTTGTATGGATAAAAAAGGTTACATACGCCAAAAAATGCACACCCAGCAGAAACACTCTCTGTACGTAAAACAGTCTGCCCTTATTCTTTCCAATGGCACGAAAGCCCGTTAACGTAAACATCAAAAACAGAAGCAATATTGCATATTTCGACAATTCCAAAAGTACCTGTTCCATCTATTCTACACCTCGTTTCCAATGACCTCTTGTGACTTTCTCCGGCCATTGCACCTGTTTTTCTTCCCCCGAATACCCAGCTGCAAAACAATCCATAACCTGTTTCACCTCAGGGGCAGATTCTATGTTAAACTGCAGTCTGACACTGTCAGGATTTAAAGAGCGCACCTCCTGTCTCATATCAATATAAGACAGGACATCACTGTTATAAATTATGCTGTAACATGTATCACAATAATTTATGACAAAATGCCGGTTCCCTTTCCGGTCTTTTAAATGCAGAATCTCTTTTTTCTGGCTGCAGCCTTTTGTGTTGCGGACCGGACACTGTGCGGATACCATCATGGGCATATGTCCGTAAATCACCAATTCCATGGGAAGAGTTCTCTTTTTCGCCAGATGATACAGTTCGCCCTTATTCAGCTCCGGCTGAAATGTGCAGGAAGCTGCGCCTAATTCCTTCCAGCATTGTATCGAAGCCGCATTCATCGCGTATGCCGTAAAGTCCAAATGTACCGGAAGGGCTTTCCCCTCACTGCATATTTTTGCAATTGTAAAAACTTCCATGTTTTTTGCAACAATTCCATCAATTTGTGCCGCCAGCCCGTCAAGAAACCGTTTCAGCCCTTCCTTCGTTTCTGCCTCTGTTTGAAAGCCCATTGCAGCGGACAGCTTTTCACAGGTATCCATTCTCCAGACTGCCGGAAGAACCAGATAAAATGCCTTTCCCGCTTCGCGGCACTGTTTTACGGCGCGGTTCAGCTGCAAAAGTCCGGGGGCTTTTCCGCATGCCTCCCTGCCCTGTCCTTTTGGAACCGCATCCCCTGTAAAGGCGTGGATGCTGACATAAAGCCGGTCAATCTGCGGATACTGCAAGATAACCTCCATTTGCTCTATTGTCTCCACCATCGCGCAGGCAAGACACCTTGCCATCCCTGCCCCGTAGTCCTCCATCCGGCTATCTTTTAACGGCTGACACGCTTTTTTAAACGATGCATGTTCCAGACTGGCCGGCACTGTTCTTCTAAAGGACTGCACAGCTGCCTGCCTCACTGCGATAAGTCCATCCCTCCGAAGCTGGTTTAACTGTTTAAGCGGAATAAAACACGCACCCTCCATCTCAACCGAAAGCTCTTCAAAAATAAATTCACTTTCCCCGGTCTTTGTAATCTGTTTTTTTATGTCATCCGCCCGTACCGGCTGTTTTTCTGCCTCCTGTACGGCTTCCTTCGTCTCCATCCTCTGTCTGATGCCGTGGCTCTACTTCGCAGCCGAACTGAC
>CANOFI010000182.1 GCA_947565255.1 uncultured Lachnospiraceae bacterium | reverse complement strand
TATCGAGCAGATAGTCTCCGTTTACAAACATCTGTTCGATAAATGCATAGAAATTTGTAAATCTGTAAAACGGACAGCCGTCTATGATTTAAAGGAATGGCTGTCGTATTTTGGGGAGGACTGCCCGGGGGAAGTGTGGGAGCATATTTTGGATGCCGGGCTTCTGGCCTATCTGCATAACCCGCTAAAAAATGTATATGGATATGAAGAAATTGCAAAGGAATTTGCGGACTGTGTTTTGCCGTCCGCGGCGGACTATTTAAAGAAATTGTCTGCACAAGAGGCATTCCAGGCAGACCGGGAAGCCGCAAGGGCCTATATGGGAACACTCGTTTTTGCGCTTGTATGCAGCATTGACGCACTGGAAGAAAAAGTGGTCAGGGAGGGGATGATGGCCTTATATAAAGATGTGGAACTTCCACTGGCGGTGTCTTTGTACCGCATGGAGCAGGCAGGGATGCGCGTGGAAAAGGAGGAGCTGCGGCAGTACGGGGAGGAACTGGGCGGACAGATTGCCCTGCTCCAGAAAAAGATTTATGAGTCGGCTGGTCAGGAATTTAACATCAACTCCCCAAAACAGTTAGGCGAACTGCTGTTCGACAAATTAAAGCTTCCGTTCGCCAAAAAGACAAAAACAGGATATTCGACATCCGCAGACATTTTGGAAAAATTAAAGGGTGAGCACGAAATTATCCCGTATATATTAGAATACCGCCAGATGACAAAGCTAAAGTCCACCTATGCGGACGGGCTGATTTTGTGTATCCAAAAGGATGGGAGGATTCACAGCACATTTCAACAGAAAGTGACGGCAACCGGCCGCATCAGCAGTACGGAACCGAATCTGCAGAACATTCCGGTGCGCATGGAAATGGGGCGTAAGATTCGCAAGGTTTTTGTGCCGGAGGAGGGCTCCGTATTTGTGGACGCGGATTATTCCCAGATTGAACTTCGCGTGTTAGCCCATATGTCCGGCGACGAAAAAATGATAGAAGCTTTTCATACCAATGTGGATATCCACACACTGACGGCGTCCGAGGTTTTTCATGTCCCCATGGAAGAAGTGACGCCCCTGCAGAGGAGAAATGCGAAAGCCGTGAATTTTGGAATTGTATATGGAATCAGTGCGTTTGGCTTAAGTCAGGATATCGGGACGTCCAGAAAAGAGGCGGCCGAATTTATAGAAAAATACTTTAAAACGTATCCGAAGATTAAAGAATTTTTAGACCGGCTGGTGGAGGATGCAAAAAAAGATGGATATGTTTCCTCCCTGTTTTCGCGCAAACGGCCCGTGCCGGAGCTGTATTCCTCAAATTTCATGACGCGCTCGTTCGGCGAACGTGTCGCCATGAATGCACCGATTCAGGGAACGGCGGCGGATATTATTAAAATTGCGATGGTACGGGTGGATCAGCGCATGGCGAAAGAGGGACTGAAAGCACGTCTGGTGCTGCAGGTGCATGACGAACTGCTGATTGAGGCGCCGGAACAGGAAAAAGAAGCCGTACGGATGATTTTACAGGAAGAAATGGAGCGTGCAGCAAACTTAAAAGTAAAGCTGGATGTAGACATACACACGGCAGAAAACTGGTATGAGGCAAAATGATGAAGGTGATTGGACTGACAGGCGGGATTGGCTCCGGCAAATCCGTTGTGCTGCAATATGTAAAAGAACAGTTTCAGGCATACGTGATAGATGCCGACCAGGTTGCACACAGTCTGCAGAAACAGGGCACTGCGTGTTATCATGCCATCGTCGCTTATTTCGGTGCGGACATTGTGGCAGCGCAGGGAGAACTGGACCGGAAAAAGCTTGGAACCATCGTATTTGCAGATGAACAGAAACGGCATAAGCTAAATGAAATTATGCATCCGCCGGTAAAAGAAAAAATTATGAAAATGGTGGATGACGCTGAAAAACAGGGCACATTTGCATACTGCTTTATCGAAGCCGCTCTGCTGATTGAAGAACACTATGATGAAATCTGCGATGAGCTGTGGTATATTTATACGGACAGAACGCTCCGCGAAAATAGACTGATGGACACAAGAGGCTATACGCGGGAAAAAGCAGGGCAGATTATGAGCCGGCAGTTAGGAGAAGAGGAGTTTCGATTGCACTGCAGTGTTGTCATTGACAACAACGGCAGCAAAGAGCATATATATGAACAGATCAAGGAGGAATTGGAGTGCCAGAACAGATAACATTGCCAGAGCAGCTGGTGTTCGGACTGGATATCGGGACAAGAAGCATTGTGGGAACTGTGGGATATCTGGACGGGAATATGTTTCACGCAATTGCCCAGAGCGTGCGGGAGCATACAAGCCGTGCCATGATTGACGGACAGATTCATGATATCATTCAGGTTGGAGAGACGATCAAAGAGGTAAAGAAGGAATTGGAAATTCTGATCGGGCGGGAACTGTCAGAGGTGTGTATCGCCGCTGCAGGCCGTGTTCTCCGTACAGTTACGACAACGGTGGAAGTGGAATTTGAAGAGGAGACGGTCGTAAATCATGAAAATATTTATTCGCTTGATTTGATTGGCATGGAAAAGGCGCAGGAGCAGCTGCAGAAGGAAAACCAGACGGACATTCGTTTCTACTGTGTCGGCTATTCGGTTATTAAATATTACTTAAACGGCAATTTTATCGGCAATCTGGAAGGGCATAAGGCATCCAGGATTGCAGAAGATATCATTGCGACGTTTTTGCCGGATGAAGTAGTGGACGGGCTTTATGCAGCGGTTCGTCAGGCCGGGTTAGAGGTTTCTAACCTGACGCTCGAACCCATCGCGGCAATCAATGTGGCCATACCCGAAAAATTCCGGATGCTGAATATCGGGCTTGTGGACGTGGGAGCCGGGACCTCCGATATCTGTCTGACGAAGGACGGCAGTATCACGGCTTATGGCATGATTCCGATGGCGGGTGATGAACTGACTGAAATCATTGCCAAGCAATATCTTGTCGATTTTGATATGGCGGAAAAAATCAAAACCTCTGTCAGGGAGCAATTGTTAAAAAGCCAGAAAAAGGCAGATACCAAAAAACCGGCGGATGAAAGCAAAACGGCAAAAAAAGAAACGAGATGCGGCGCAGTCATTACATATGAGGACATACTTGGAATTCCTCATGAGGTTTCCCCGCAGGAGGTCTGTGATCTGGTAGACGGTGCACTCGAGGAAATCACAGCGAAGGTTGCAGAGAAAATTAAGGAATTAAATGGGGATAAAGCGGTGAGCGCCGTGTTTGTTGTGGGCGGCGGCGGAAAGTTTCCGGGATTTACGCAGAAGCTGGCGGAAAAGCTCGGTCTTGTGCCGGAGCGCGTGGCGCTGCGCGGGGAAGAAGTACTGGGACAGGTGGAATTTTACCAAAAGCATATAAAAAAGGATTCTCTGCTTGTCACACCGATTGGAATTTGTCTGAATTATTATGACAAAAAGAACAATTTTATTTTTGTCAATTTTAACGGGGAACGCATTAAATTATATAACAATAACCACCTGACGGTTGTAGAGGCGGCAATGCAGGCGAATTTTCCAAATGACGGGCTGTTCCCGAAGCGCGGCCGGGAACTAAATTTTACGGTCAACGGAAAGGAGCGCATTGTGCGTGGCTCCTTAGGAGAAGCGGCAGTTGTAAAAATAAACGGACAGAATGCAGATTTGCATACCAGAATCAATTCAAATGACAAAATCGAAATTGTTCCGTCTACAGCGGGAATGCCGGCTGTATTCAACGTGGAAGACCTGCCGGAATTCAACAATACCATTGAGGTTACGGTAAACGGAGCAAAGGTTGTCTGTCCCAAATTTGTACAGGCAAACAAAACACTGGTGTCAGGATTTTATGAGATTCACGAAAATGACGACATTGCAGTGCTGAATTACTACACCCTGCAGCAGCTTTTAGAATTCATGGATGTCATTCTTCCCATGGGAACAATTGTTATGATTAACAACAAAGAGGGTTCTTTGCAGGAAAAGATATACGATAATTTTACCATAGACTGGTCCCTCGAAAAAAATCAATACGCCGCACAGCTGGAAGAAAACCAGTTCGGGGAAGAGGACGCTTATGGTGAAGAAGGAATAGAAGAATATAAAGGAGGATATGCAGAAGAACTTACGGGACAATATGCAGGAGAATATACAAAATACAATCCAAAAGAACATACATTCGATTATGTAAAGGGCAATGAAGAAGCGGATATCCGGATGGAAAAGAAATTAATGGCACGGGAAGAGAATAAAAAGCCGGAGCCATCTGTGCCGGAATCATCCCCGGCACCGGAGGAAAAGCAGCTTGCCGTTGTCGTCAATGAAGAGCACATTACTTTGCGCGGCAAGAAAAAATATGTATTTGTCGATGTATTTGATTATATTGACTTTGATTTATCCAGACCAAAAGGGGATATTGTGACTCTGATAAATGGAGAAAATGCTTCTTACACGCAGGAGTTAAAGCCCAATGACCAGATAAAAATATATTGGGAGGGACAGCAGGATGCGGATGTGTAGTATAGCCAGCGGAAGCAGCGGAAACTGTATTTTTGTCGGAAGCGGACAGACGAACCTGATTGTGGACTGCGGAATCAGCGGCAGGCGCATTGAACAGGGACTTGTCGAGTGCGGACTGGAGGCCCCGGACCTGGATGGAATTTTAATTACCCACGAGCATACCGACCATATCAGTGGGCTTGGGGTTATGTCCAGGCGCTATCAGAAGCCGGTTTATGCAACAAAAAAAACAATTGATGCAATTTTTCATGCAAAAAACATCGGCGACTTGTCAAAGGCGCAGTTTATAGCAATAGAGCCCGGTGTTCCGTTTAAGGTAAAGGAGCTGGAAATATGTCCGGTATCTGTCTGGCATGATGCGGCGGACCCGGTTGCATACCGGATTAACAGCAAAGAAAAATCCATTGGGATTCTGACAGATTCCGGCCGCTTTGACCAGCAGATAATTGATACGATGCAGGGGCTTGATGTTTTGCTTCTGGAGGCGAACCACGATGTACATATGCTGCAGGCCGGAGCAGTATAAAAGATTACACATTGGAAATCCATCGCAATATGGACCATATA
>CANOFI010000181.1 GCA_947565255.1 uncultured Lachnospiraceae bacterium | reverse complement strand
CAACAAATGCGTTAGGAGAAAAAGCGAGGTATAAAAAGGAATTGAAGAAAAATTTATCTATATTGACAGGGGCTGTATCGTTAATATGATACATATTATGCAGGTGAAAGATGGTACGGTTGTGGAAAGCTCTGCAAAGGCAATGAAGGGAGTACCAAAGATTACGGGACTGCAATTTGACAGCATTGTATTGTATCAAAAGCTTCCGGTTGAAAAACAGGACGTTTTTACCTACATCCTCACCCTCACGAAGGAACTAAAGAAAAATGAAGTTGTGCCGGATAAAATTCAGTTTAATAAGGAACTTGAGGCAACATTATATTTCGGACAGGCCAGGGTTGCATTGGGAAAAGATGATAACCAGAATGAGAAAATAGCGAGATTGAAATCACTGCTTCCCCAATTGGAGGGAAAATCTGGAATACTTCATATGGAGGAGGTAGAAGAGGACGAAAAAACCATTGTGTTTAAACAGGAATAGGAAAAATACAAAAAAATGTAGAAAAAAAGAATAAAAATACAAAAATGTTATTGATTTATTGGAAAAAACGATGTATATTATAGAAGAGACTATGGGTAAGTGTGTGAAGGAGGAACAACCTTGTTTGAATTAACAGATAGCGGAATGGACCGGGCAGCAAATATTATTGTGATTGGTGTCGGTGGTGCGGGGAATAACGCAGTAAACCGAATGATAGATGAGAATATTGGCGGAGTGGAGTTTGTCTGTGTGAATACGGACAAGCAGGCGCTCCAGTTGTGTAAAGGACAGACTGTCCAGATTGGCGAGAAATTAACAAAGGGACTCGGTGCCGGAGCGAAGCCGGAGGTAGGCGAGAAGGCTGCCGAGGAGAATGTGGAAGAGATTGCAGAGATTGTGGACGGAGCCGACATGGTATTTGTCACCTGCGGTATGGGTGGCGGTACCGGAACAGGTGCTGCTCCGGTAGTGGCAAATATTGCCAAGTCAAAAGGAATTCTGACCGTCGGCGTTGTGACAAAGCCTTTCCGCTTTGAAGGAAAGGTCCGGATGGACAATGCAATGCGCGGTCTGGAAAAATTAAGAGAGAACGTAGATACCCTGATAGTCATTCCAAACGACAGACTGCTTCAGATTGTAGATAAGAGAACAACGATGCCCCAGGCGCTGAAAAAAGCAGATGAAGTGCTGCAGCAGGCAGTGCAGGGAATTACGGACCTGATTAATTTGCCGGCGCTCATCAGTCTTGATTTTGCAGATGTGCAGACAGTTATGAAGGACGGCGGACTTGCACATATCGGAATTGGTATGGCGACAGGCGATGACAAAGCGATGGAGGCGGTACAGAAGGCGGTAAACAGCCCGCTTCTTGAGACAAGCATTGCCGGTGCGACAGATGTGATTATCAATATTTCCGGTGACGTAAGCCTGACAGACGGGGATGATGTGGCATCCTATGTTCAGGAATTTACCGGCGAGGATGTGAATATTATTTTTGGTGCGATGTATAAGGAAGAGGAAGAGGCAAAGGACCAGGTTGCCGTTACCGTCATTGCGACCGGACTCGGACAGCCCCAGGTTCCTGTACAGACTTCCAAAATAATGCCGGCTGCGGGAAATGTGCATTCCAATATTTCACCGATGCGCACGAATACGTTAACCGAACAGGCGCCGCGGACGCTTGGTGTTCCGGGTACAGCTGCGAAAATGGTTCCTCCTGTTTCACAGCCGTCAGCCGAGCCGATTGTTCCGGGAGAGAGTTCGGTTACGCAGAGGGCGGTATATAAGCGTCCAGAGCCTGTAGAGGAGGCAAGGACACAAACGGCCTACACAAAAGCGCAGCCTTCGCTTGAGATTCCCGATGAAGGCTATAAGATTCCGACATTTCTTCAGAAATATAATAAAAAGTAATATCATAAAAGGAATATCATATTGAAGGGACAGCACCTGCTTTTTGGCAGGTGTTTTTTTATGGGAAATTCTTCGGGAAGAATGCTTTATTATTCATTTTTTAAGTTATGGAGAAATTTGTCGAATCATCATTTTTATTGCGGTGAAAAGGTGGAAAAGTAGTTGCTGGTTTGACAAAATGTGCACCGGCATGGAAGTATAATCAACCTATCAAATATCGTGCAGTGCTTATCAGATAAAGGGGAGAGAAGGATGTCTGTGAGGGTTGTACAGGTGGAGGTGAAGGGTGTTTTATGAAGTCTACATAGATGTGTTTTTTTTTGTAAATATGATGTTG
This sequence comes from uncultured Lachnospiraceae bacterium, assembly GCA_947565255.1. Classification (GTDB taxonomy): domain Bacteria; phylum Bacillota; class Clostridia; order Lachnospirales; family Lachnospiraceae; genus JAAVZI01. The sequence continues at coordinate 2,869 of CANOFI010000181.1, read as the reverse complement.
GACTTATGGATCCTGTTTATCGTAAAAAAGCTGAAACATTATAAAAGTACAAATATCCGGATGTTAGCTGCGGCGGCAGGGGGAGCGTTATGCTTTAGTGTTTATGTATGTGTGCCGGGAGAAAAGTCAGTTCTTTTGAGGGGGATTTGTTACATGGCTGCCTATGCGGGGATGGCATACATAGCGTTTGGAAGCTGGAGAAAACACCGGGAAGGGGAAAACCGTTTTCAAAAAGCGGTGGAACTGTTTCGAAAAATAGCAGTTTTGTATGGTACAGGGCTTCTTGTAAATGGAATTTTTCATTATCTTGCTTTCAGGACGGAACATATAGGGCAGCTTGTACTTGGCTGTTTTATCGTTTATTTCATTGTACAGGGGCTTGCATTTTTCTGTCTGAAAGGAAGAAAAACAGGCCGGACGATCTGTATGGTCAAATTGCTGTATAACGGAAATACTATTGTTCTTGACGGCCTGTGGGATACGGGAAACCGTCTGTACTTTGAAGGTGCGCAAAAGGGTGTCTCTGTCATTAACTATGAATGTCTGGAACCCTATATTTCTTCTTCCCTGAAAGAGAGAATTGAAAAAAGAAGCATAGAACAGGAACAGACTGCTTCCGGCTCTGTGGAGGAATTTCTTTATTTTCTCCCCTATGAAACAGTCAGTGAGAAATATGGCATGTTTCCGGTCGTCATGGCACAGAGCATGACAATGGAACTGCAGGGGGAATGTCTGGAATATAAAAATCCCCTGCTTGCACTGAATTTTAAGCCCGTCAGTGAAAAAGGAGAGTTTCAGATGATTTTAACTACGTCAGGATAAAAGCATAAATTTTATAACGTTAGATGAAGGAGGAAAGAAGATGATTTTTAAAATTTTTTTACAGAATAAGGTACGGTTAAAGCTGATGTACAGTCTGCAGAATCTGATGCAGATGAACAGCGGTGAGGTTCACTATATCGGCGGAACGGAGGTATTGCCGGCTCCGCTTGACAACGAGGAAGAGGCACAGGCGATTGCGGATTTAAACAGTGCGTGTGCACAGGAGGCCAAAACACTTCTCATTGAACACAATCTGCGGCTTGTCGTTTACATTGCGAAGAAATTCGACAACACCGGTGTGGGGGTGGAAGATTTGATTTCTATCGGTACGATTGGGCTGATAAAATCGATTAACACGTTCAATCCGGATAAAAATATTAAGCTTGCAACATACGCTTCCCGGTGCATAGAAAATGAAATTTTAATGTATCTGCGCCGCAACAGCAAGACCAGAATGGAAGTGTCCATAGATGAGCCGCTGAACGTAGACTGGGACGGAAATGAATTGCTGTTGTCAGATGTGCTGGGAACGGAAGAAGATGTGATTTACCGGGGGATAGAGGCAGAAGTAGAAAAAAGTCTGTTAGAACATGCAATTGAAAAGCTCAATGCAAGAGAAAAAACAATTGTGAATTTAAGGTTCGGTCTTGGAAAAGTAGACGGAGAAGAAATGACGCAGAAAGAGGTTGCAGATTATCTTGGAATTTCTCAGTCCTATATATCGAGATTAGAGAAAAAAATTATGAGCCAGCTAAAGAGAGAAATTGTCCGGTTCCAGTAGTGTAAAAAGCTGCATAAAGCGCGGATGATACTGAAAAAAACAGTGAGTGGTTTTGGAAATAAAAAGGCATGGGGAACGTATGTTTTCTGTGCCTTTTTTGTCATTTGCAATCGATTGTTGCGGTGAATTTAGGGTATAAAAATTTTATCCGTGGAGAACAATTTATGTAACGGACCATTTGAAAAAATGAGTCAAAAAAGCACAGGGAGGAAAGGGAAAATGGCTCTTAATAAAGTAGAAATTTGTGGAGTGAATACGGCAAAGCTGCCTCTTTTAAAAGACGAAGATAAGGAAGAATTATTTCGAAAAATCAAACAGGGGGATAAGGAGGCAAGGGAAACTTATATTAAGGGAAATTTAAGACTTGTGTTAAGTGTGATAAAACGTTTTTCCAGCAGCAGTGAAAATGTGGATGATTTGTTTCAGATTGGCTGTATCGGGCTGATCAAAGCAATTGATAATTTCGATAATACACTGAATGTAAAATTTTCAACCTATGCCGTTCCGATGATCATCGGGGAAATCCGAAGGTATTTGCGGGACAACAACAGCATCCGTGTGAGCCGTTCCCTGAGAGACATCGCATACAAAGCAATCTATGCAAAAGAGCATCTGATGAAACTATCCTTAAAAGAACCTAAAATCGAAGATATCGCAAAAGAGGTGGGGGTTTCGAAGGAGGAAATCGTGCATGCCCTGGATGCGATTCAAAGTCCGGTAAGCCTGTATGATCCGGTCTACAGCGAGGGTGGCGATACGTTGTATGTCATGGACCAGATCAGCGATAAAAAAAATAAAGAGGAGAACTGGGTGGAGGATATCTCATTAAGCGAAGCGATGAAACGGCTGTCCGAACGCCAGAATTATATTATTCAGCTTCGCTTTTTTCAGGGAAAAACCCAGATGGAGGTGGCGCAGGAGATTGGCATTTCCCAGGCACAGGTCAGCCGGCTGGAAAAAAATGCACTCCGCTGCATGAAAAACTATCTGGTCTGATGGGGGAGGATGAGGGGATAATTGTGCAATGTGCACAAGAACAATCCAAAAAATGGATGTTAATTGTATGGAAATGAAAAATATAATAAAACGCGAAAATAGTACTTGATTTTTTCATAGAATTAATGTAATCTTGTTCTGTAGAGAAGATTCTTCTTCGTATACGTTTGATGAACAAGGGCGTTCCGATAGATGGAGTGTCCTTTTTTTACTTTTTACAGGTCGTGTGTCTATGGGAGTTATCGGTATGAACCTGACGGACGGAGATGA
>CANOFI010000180.1 GCA_947565255.1 uncultured Lachnospiraceae bacterium | reverse complement strand
GAGTTTTTTTGTGGAGCTACCTCGCTTGTTTTTACCCATTTAGCATAAATAGCTGTATCTCCTGTGATCTTATCATTGAGAAAATTCCATTTTGATGTACATGCAAAATCATGATACCAGCCTAAAAATGTATAATCTTCTGCTGCAGAAGGAACAGGTTCAATTACAAAACCGCCTTCGGTAGCTTTATATTGCTGTCCAATTTCCCTTTCTGCCTTTTTGCCCGAATTATTATAATAACTGCTTTTTCCGCTGCTGTCACATCTTTTGTCTGTTCATAATTCCATTCTCTAATTTTATAGATATCTTCGATCGTAAAATCAAGACAAATAACTAATGCTTCAATATTCATCCCTTGCTTTCCAATAATGCGGTTGGATTGATAAGATGCAGTCACAAGTATTGACAACCGCAGCGGTTATATGCCGACACTTTCTCAAAAAACCGGCCAAACCTCCAGCACAAGCAGCACAAGCGGAATCGTCCCCAGTGACAGCAGCGTCGAAATGGCAAACAATTCCGACGCATACCGGCTGTCCTTGTCGAACCGGATTGCAAAAATCATGCACATCGTGGCGACCGGCGACGCGGCGGCAACCACCGATACCCCGCAGACCATGCCGGAGCCTAAAAAAGGTTTTGCCACAAGAATCAGGCAAAACGGGACAAACAGAAGCCTCAAAAAACATACCAGATAAATCCGCCATTTCCATAATGTCTTTCTGACATCCACCTGCGCAATACACACACCGGCAATCATCATGGCAACGGGCGTATTCATTGTCCCGATGGATTCCAGCGGCCGCATCAGAAAATCCGGCAGCCTGATTTTCAGAAAATAACAGACAAGGCCGGCAAAAACAGACAAAATCGCCGGCGAGCGAAGCGCGGTAAGCGCCTCCCTGCGACACTCCTTTCCTCCCATAAATAACACGCCATGCGTCCAGATTAATATATTAAACAGGGTGATATACGCAGTTAAATAAAATACGCCCTCCAGTCCGTAAATCCGGGTCACTAACGGTATCGCAAGAAAGCTGCAGTTGCTGTAAATCACCGCCATGCGTTCATTCACCACATCCACATTGTTTCCGCGAATGCAGAACTGCGCAGCCAGCATTGCGATGGCATGCGCCGCAAATGCCAGCAAAAAAGAGATGAGCAGCCCTTTTACCAGCCGCTCATTAAATTCTTTCTGATACGAACAAAAAATAATACATGGATTAATCAGATACATCAAAATATTGGACAGTGTTTTATTGCCGCTGTCGCTGATTAATCCCGTTTTATAACAGATGATGGCAAGCACGATAATGATAAACATTGTAACAATCTGATTTGCTGCCAATGCAACTGTTTCCATAATAAGCTCCTTCTTTCCATACACAACATCTTGTGTCTGACACAACATCTTGTATGATTTTCAACAAACACAGCATCCCTTACAAAATAGGCCGTATAATTTTCGGCCGGTAGCCCTTTTTGTTCAGCGCCTCAACAATCTGTTCCTTATGACCCGTTCCAAAAGCCTCTAATGTGATTTTCAACTCCACCATCGCATTGCGGTTGGTCGTAATAAACTGATTGTGGTCGAGCTTCACTACATTGCCCTGTTCCTTTGCAATAATATCTGCCACGCGAACCAGTTCCCCCGGACGGTCCGGCAAAAGCACAGACACTGAAAAGATACGGTCGCGCTGAATCAGACCATGCTGAACAACCGACGACATCGTAAGCACGTCCATATTGCCGCCGCTTAAGATAGAGACAACTTTTTTTCCCTCCGCTTCCAGATGCTTCAATGCTGCAACTGCCAGCAGTCCCGAATTTTCTACAATCATCTTGTGATTTTCCACAACATCTAAAAATGCGCCTACCAGCTCGTCATCCTCCACAGTAATAATATTGTCCAAATTCTGCTGGATATACGGAAATAAATTACTTCCCGGCGTCTTTACGGCCGTTCCGTCCGCAATCGTACTGACCTTCGGAAGCGTTGTCACTTTTCCCTCTTTTAACGACACCTGCATGCAGTTGGCTCCGGCCGGCTCCACACCGATAATTTTTATTTTGGGATTCAGCAGTTTTGCAAGGGTGGAAACCCCGGTTGCAAGGCCTCCGCCGCCAATCGGCACAAGAATGATGTCCACGAGCGGAAGCTCCTTTACAATTTCCATTGCGATTGTCCCCTGACCGGTTGCAACGGTTAAGTCGTCAAACGGATGGATAAACGTGTATCCATGCTGGCTGGCCAGCTCATATGCATACTGGCAGGATTCATCGTACACATCGCCGTACAGCACCACTTCCGCACCGTAATTTCTCGTACGGTTTACCTTCATAAACGGGGTGCTCTCCGGCATTACAATCGTCGCCTGCACGCCGTACTTTTTGGCAGCATAGGCAACTCCCTGCGCGTGGTTTCCCGCAGACGCCGTAATCAGGCCTTTCTGCCGTTCCTCCTCCGTAAGTGTACTGATCTTATAATATGCCCCGCGGACTTTATACGCCCCGGTTCTCTGCATATTCTCTGGTTTCAAATATACTTTATTCCCTGTCAGCTCTGAAAAATATTCGCTGTACATCAGCTTGGTTTCCTGCGTTACTTTCGAGACCCGCTCCGCCGCCTCTTCAAATTTATCCAGTGTCAACATTTAAACATTCCTTTCTTCTGTGCGCCGTACATCAAACAACGCATGCACAAACTGCTCCGCATTAAATTTTTCCAAATCCTCAATGGTTTCCCCCACACCGATATATTTTACCGGAATTCCAAGCTCAGACTGGATTGCCACAGCAATGCCACCTTTCGCCGTTCCGTCCAGCTTTGTTAAAATGATTCCCGTCAGATCTGCTACTTCCTTAAACTGTTTCGCCTGCGCAAGGGCATTTTGTCCGGTCGTTCCGTCTAATACAACAAGTGTTTCGCGGTAGGCATCCGGAAATTCTTTGGTCAGAATCCGGTCGATTTTTTTCAGCTCCTCCATCAGATTTTTTTTATTGTGAAGCCGGCCGGCCGTATCGCAGAGAAGGACGTCTGCCTTCCTTGCCTTTGCCGCTGCAACCGCATCGTAAATCACAGAAGCCGGGTCCGCACCTTCCTGCCCGCCTATCATCTCGACACCTGCCCGGTTCGCCCATTCCTTCAGCTGTTCCCCGGCCGCCGCACGGAATGTATCCGCCGCTACCAGCACAACTTTTTTCCCCTGGTCTTTTAGCTTTCCAGCCAGCTTTCCGACCGATGTGGTCTTTCCCACACCGTTGACTCCGATAATCAGAACAATGGACTGGCGGTTTTCGAATTCATAGGCCGTTTCCCCGATATCCATCTGCTCAATCATGCTATTCATCAAAAGCTCTTTGCACTCCGCCGGTTCTTTAATTTTCTGTTCCTTTACTTTTTCTCTCAAATCTTCAATAATTGCGGTCGTCGCATTGATGCCGATATCTCCCATAATCAGTATTTCTTCTATTTCTTCATAAAAGTCATCATCAATGCTGGAAAATCCGCTGAAAATTGAATCAATTCCAGATACGATATTTTCCCTTGTCTTGCTCAGTCCGTTTACTAACCGTTTAAAAAATCCTGCCATTTATTTCTCTCCTATCTCAATTAAATCTACCGAAACGAGCGTTGAGACCCCTTTTTCCTGCATCGTAATTCCGTACAGGCGGTCTGCAGCAGCCATCGTTCCGCGACGGTGTGTAATAATAATAAATTGCGTATTTTTTGTTAATTTATGTAAATATTTTGCAAATCTGGTAACATTGGAGTCATCCAGCGCCGCCTCAATCTCATCCAAAAGACAAAACGGGGATGGTTTCAGATTCTGGATGGCAAACAGTAAGGCAATGGCTGTCAGAGCTTTTTCTCCGCCGGAAAGCTGCATCATGTTGCCAAGCTTCTTGCCCGGCGGCTGGGAAATAATCTTAATTCCCGCCTCCAGAATATCTGCCCCGGCCTCCAGTTCCAGAATTCCTTTTCCGCCTCCGAACAGCTCTTTATACACTTTGTCAAACTCTATACAAATCTGTTCAAATTTTTCCTTAAACTGCCGGCGCATGCCCTCGTCCAGTTCCTCAATGACCTGCATCAGTGTTTGTTCTGCCTCTAACAAATCTGCCTGCTGTCCACCTAAAAACTGATAGCGTTCGCTGACGTTTTTATAATCCTCAATGGCATTGACATTGACGCTGCCGAGGTTCCGGATTTCATCCCGTACCTGACGGATTTTCTGTTTCAGCGAACTGGTGTTTGCATACTGCTCATCCCGCAGGGGAATCGCTGCGTTGTAGGTCAGTTCATACTCCTCCCACATGTAATTCATGGATGTTTCATGCGATTCTTCTAATTTTTCCTGCTGGCCCTGCAGACGGACGCGCTCTTTGTCCAGGTCACTTTTCCGCTGCAGAAGCTTCTCGCGCTTGTCCAAAAATTCTTTGTTGTTAATTACAAAGGATTCCTTTTTGTCATTCAACTGCTGCATGAGCTCTTTTTTTGTTTTTTTCCTTTGCTCTGCGTTTTCGCGTTCCTCCTGCTTTTGTACAATCTGCTCTTCAATCTCCTCGGTTTCTTCATTTACTTCGGCATTCTGCTTGTCTAAGCTGTCTAACTCCGCCTGTAATTTCTGTATTTCTTCTTCTATGCGCGTCTGGTTTTGTACAATATTATCTCTTTTTTGCTGCAAACCGGCCTGTGTAATCTGCTGGGCGGATACTTTGGAGCTTATCTGTTCCTCGAACATCTGTTCTTCTTCCAGCTTTTCCTGCCAGATTTCGATATCTTTATTGAATTGTTCCACCCTGTTCTGCAGCCGGATTACCTCTTCATTAATCTGCTTTTTCTGAAAACCGATTGTCTGAAGCTGGCTGTCCATCTCTTCGCCTTCCTTCTGAAGAGACTGCACCTCGTTCTGTACCTCAGATTTTTTTTCATTCACCTGATTTAACTTCATCTTTGCGGTGTTCTGATGCACAGAGATATTCCGGATTTTCTCCGAGCTGTCCACAAGCTGTGTCTGGAGCCCGGACAGCTGTGTCTGGAGCTGTTCCTGCTCTTTTTGCGGGTATTGAGCAAGTAACTCTTTTTGCTCGACATACGCTTTTTCTAC
>CANOFI010000179.1 GCA_947565255.1 uncultured Lachnospiraceae bacterium | reverse complement strand
AATGTAGAAGCTGGTATGAAGCAAATAGAATATAGATAAGGAAGAAGGGAAAGTTTTACAATGAAAATGAAAGCGGTAGTTTTAGAAGGAGCGAATCAGTTTGGGCCTAAGATGATTGACAGACCGATAATTGGAGATGATGAGATTCTTTAAATGAATAAGGCAGCTATAGGTATGATATTTTTGAACAACTTTTTTTATCTTATTTTAAGCAAGGAGGTATTATATGAAAAGGTTTATAGGTAAAATTATAGCAACGGCAATAAGTACGGCACTTATATTCTCCATCACAGCAGATGTAGCAGTTGAGGCGAGAACGCCTGCTCTGTATGAGTTTGAACCCTGGTCGGGGAATGGAACGGCGTCGGTTCAAGTAGAAAAAATAGACAGCTCAAGATTTATGAGAATTATAAGGTGGGGAGAAAAGCAGGAAGAGGTTCCCAAGGAAGCATACGGCATAACCGGAACGAATGGAGATACCATTATCACATTAAATGAATCATACCTGAAGTCCTTAAACAAGGAAACAGATCAGGATTTTTGGGCATGTTTTTCAGGTGCTGGAATCATTACAAATAGGTTCGCAATAGTTTTGGAGGTAACACAGACGGAAATTACAGTCTCAAAAGAAGAAGATGAAAAAGTGATCAGAGTATTGGAAGAGGATGAAAAAAATGAGGTGGATTCTTCGCATTATACAATTACAGACAATGGAAACAAGATGACTATTGTTTTTGAAAAAGAGTATATGCAAACTGTATCTAAAAAGGCTTTTGAGATTCAGCTTTCAGGTAATATGATGGTCAGCTGCGTTTGTATTTTGGAATAAAGGGAGATGCTGACGGAGATTCTGCTATAACAGTAAACGACGCCAAAATAGCATTAAAAGCCGCCCTGAACTTAGTAGAGCTTTCAAGCAAGCAATTCAACCTGCTGAATCTGGACAAAGACAGCCGGGTGACCTTAACAGATGCCCAAAAAATCTTACGAGTGGCGTTAAATCTCGAAAGCATTTAAAACAAAACGAGCTTGCGCTTTTGACGCCCGGTCTATATGAAAAGCGGCTCTAGAGCGTGAATGAATTTTCAGACACGCTCTAAGCCTTAATTCCTGCAAAAATCAATAAAAGAAGGTTTTTGTACTAGGCTATCGTGAGAACATCTCACTAAAAACGGAATACGGAATATATTTATGCAGTGGTATACCAGGGTACTGAATAGGCTATTGAAGCAGAATTACAGCTTCCAGGTCTGCACGATAGATTGATTATCAGACCTCAGGTATACCACTTATTATTTTCTCATCGCAGACAGGCAAGCACCTTCTCAAACTCCATCGTTCCACCAAACAAATCCAGCGCACTGCCGATTGTCACATCCACCCGGCCGGCCCCCGCCTTTCTCAGCTGCTCCAAATCCGCAAAGCTGCCCACGCCTCCGGCATAGGTGACGGGAATCTGGCAGCACTCTCCAAGCATTGCTGCCAATTCCAGCTCTACACCGGAAGCTTTGCCCTCCACGTCCACCGCATGCACTAAAAATTCATCGCAGTAAGACGATAAGCGCGCAATCGTATCCGCGTCTAATACCGCGTCTGTAAATTTCTGCCAGCGGTCGGTCACAATAAAATACTGCCCGTCTCTTTTCCGGCAGCTTAAATCCAGTACCAAACGCTCTTTTCCAACAGCCGTTACCATCTTTTCCAGATTGCCCATATTCACGCTCCCATCCTGAAATACATAAGAGGTCACAATGACATGGCTTGCTCCCGCATCCAGAAATTCTTTTGCATTATCCGGGGTGATTCCACCGCCCGCCTGCAGTCCTCCGGGAAACGCACGAAGAGCCTGCAGAGCCTGCTGTTTTGTCCGTTCATAATACGCAGAAGAAGCAGCATTCAGCAAAATCACATGGCCGCCCCGGATTCCCCGATCCTTATACAATTTTGCATAGTAAGCGGCATCCTGTTCCGATACAAAATTTTCTTCCGCCTGATTGCCGGTATCCTTAAGGCTGCCCCCCACAATCTGTTTTACTTTTCCATTATGTATGTCTATACATGGCCGAAACCGCATAGTTCTCATCCTTTCCATATACAAAACAAGAAAGAACCTTAAGCCGCAACCTAAGATTCTTTCCCTGATATCTTATCGATTTGTAGTTTCCGTTTTATTGCTGCCGCCGTTGTCATTATTGTCATTTCCGGTCAGATCCTCTCCAAGGTCTGTCACGCCGTCCACGACATCTGTTCCCACATCATCAACAGTGTCTACAATATCAGACCCTACATTATCACCATCCGGCTTTGACGTTTTGGTTGTGTTGTCATTCCCGTCACGTCTGTCATTATCATTGTCATCTGTTGTATCTTTATTATCTCCGTCCTTTTTATCCGTATCTTCAGTATTATTTGCGTTATCCTTGCTATTTCCACAGCCTGTCACGGCAGCAAAGGTAAGGCATAATACAATTCCCAATGCTACTAACTTTAACTTTTTCATAGTCGTCTCCTTTTTCTATCATATTTACGCCATATTTGACGTGTTACTAATAGAATGCGTAGGATAAAAAAAACTATTCAAAAATTCACTGGTATCATTTGGTTATTTCAATTTTTTTGCATCCATCAGAACGATATCCGCAAGCGATTCTGCCGATATCGTATAAATCACATCCGAATCTTTCATACATACATAATATTCCGCCCCGTCAAATCCGTCATCTGGTATCTCCTGGCCGATATACAGCACATATTGCTTGTCCAACGTATCGCACTGGATTTCCGTAATTCCGTCGGCCACCTCAACCTGTCTGGCCGTTGTCTCATCAAGCACCTGATAATCCACCGTCAGAATAACCGCGTGCTCCTCATCTAAGCCATACTGTTTTTTCTCGTCCACATCTGCGCGGTAGGCAATCATTTTTGAATAATCAAACGCTGTCATTTTCGCGATCAGCTCTTTGATTGCCTGCTGGTTTCCTTCCCTGTAGGCAGTGCCGTTATCCGATACGCTCCAGGTTTTTTCCTGCTCCATATACGAATCCTTTGTCACGTGCTTCGGCGTATTTTCCTTTATTTCGCCCTTAAGCTCCAGCACTCTTTTGTCCTTCTGAATATGAATATGGGCAAAGCTGCTCTCCTCTACGAGCGGAAAATCTTCCTTATCCGCAATCTCATAAATGGACATATCAAATGCAAATACCATCTGTCCGTCTACAAGATAAATCCTGTCATCGCCCTCCACCTTCAAATAATAACCTTCTACGTTCTCATTATAGGAACCAATGTGCATCGTCACTTTATCACCGGTAATTTTCTTTAACGTGATGGTCGTATGCGGATTGTCAAGTCCATATTCGCTTAAATTTCCGGAAGGATTTTCCAGCGTCCGGTTTGCCGTTGCCTGTGCTGCAGTCAGCACCATATTGTTGGTCACATAGCTCTGGTCAAGCGGAAATTCCTTATCCTTTTCGTAATACCAGATATCCTTATCCCGTACAAAAGAGACTTCCTCCCCGCCGGTCGATTCCGAACGGTAAATAAGCCCTTCGATATCCTTTACCTCCGTCTGGCTCACCGGCTGTACCTTTTTCTTTGTCTCCTTTTTCTCTTTCGTCAGCTGCTTTACGAGTATCAGGGCCGCCGTCACCACCAGCAGAAGAACGATGCACAAAATGATTCTTGTCTTTTTTTTCTTCATCAGCGTTTCCTCCTCCTGACCCACCAGACCAGTCCGGTTACCAGACAGGCAAGCGGAACCGCAATCATCAGCACAAACATCCAGATAATGGAATGTCCGCTCGTGACCGCAAGCGAATCGGAATAAAGCTGCTTTGCACGAATGGAAACCATGCTGTCATGCTCGCACAGCGAACCGATTGCGTTTAATAAAAAGTCATAATTTGCGCCGGAAACAAATGCATTTGCGGAAGAATCAAACATTTCATAGGTTGTCAGAACAACCATCTGCGTTTTTCCGCCGCGTTCCACGGCCGCTGCAAGATTCATGACTCCCGTTTTATCCCCCTCCTCTTTCTGATTCGTATCTGCATCCAGTTTTTTGATATACGCACCGGAGGAGGTCCTGAGCAATGGAATCACCTTTACATTTGACGGCTTCGCGTCCAGTGTGGTAATATTCTGGGCCGACGACACAAACAGCATCGCCTGACTCTGCTCCAACGGATTTACAATGGCATGGGAGCCGTAGGAGGGCGCCACGCACATGGGATACGTAAAATAATGTCCTTCCCCTTCGCATACATATCCCTCATCAACTGCAATTCCATACTCCGCTAATAGTACATCCAGATTCGGCGTCGCATTTTTCAAGGCCATACTGATATAAAAGAAATTTCCACCCTGTTCCAGATAATCGGACAACAATTGTTTTTCGGCCTCTGTAATGTCTCTGGACGGCGCCACCATCATAAGGCAGTCCGCATCCTTTGGCACTCCTTCCTTTGCAAGGGACACATATTCCACCTGTATATTCTCCCGCTGGATTTCACTGATAAAGCCTCCGACCGCCTGTTCCTCATGCCCTGTGGTCAGATACATTTTAGGCAGCTTTTCTGTCGTCACATAGTCGATTGCACTGGTGATTCTGTCCTCCCCGCGAAACGCCTGCGCCTGCTGCTTCCCGGTTTCTGGATTAATTGTCACCTCGTACATGTCTTCAAAGGAAACCACACGGCTTCTTGCGCCGGAAACTACAATTACGCTGTTATCCGCCAGCGTATCCTGCGTGTACTCTGCCACAAAACCGGGCGAGACGGCGGGATCTTTTTTCTGCACATTCAGCTTATCTGACAGCGCTTTATATTTATCCAGTATTTCAATCAGCCCTTTGCTTTCGTTTTCCTTCTGGGCAACCAGATAAACCGTCACCTCTTCCTTTAACCCTTTTACCAGCTTTTTCGTCTGCTCGGACAACGTGTAAAGCCCCTGCTCCGAAAAATCAAATTTGGTATAACTGGACGGCAGTGCATTGACAATCAAATTCACAACTACAATTAAGGCAATTACAAATACTGTAATTACCACACTGTAATATCCGCTCTTCAATTGTTTCGAACTTGTGTTTGGTCTTTTCATGTGCCCACCTCCTAGCTATATCTTTTCTTCTGTATCCGGCTGTGCAATTTTTGTATTTTTAACAGTG